>JAJFHK010000163.1 GCA_021775655.1 Filomicrobium sp.
GAGAACGCGTCTTTGAGCGCTTGGGCGTATTGATCGGGCCCCTTGTGACTGGACGCCGTCCTGTATCGGAGCCCTGTCCGAAGGCGGTTGCTTTGTCTCGGGCCCTCACCGGACGCCGTCCTCCGTGCAAGAAACTGACGCGCGGAGAGCGTCGGCGCTTCACGTACCGCAAGGGTTTGCAACGCTGAATTTCGGGGCGACCGGTTTTCCCAATTGGTTCCGGTACGGCAAATTTTATGAATGGCTCCGACCGATCCGGAGAGCCTTCGAGCCGATAACTGCCGTCGTGACGCCTCGTGTACGGGCGGCACAAGTTGCATCCTGGCAAAGCGACAAAGATCCGTCGGCCATTTGCACTCACATCTTCAATCAGCGCCTGACGCAGCCGACGGCTCATGAGAACATTGACCGTCATTCCCTTGGTTGGAATTGGCGGGCCGGCCAAGTTGCGTACGGCAAGAAAACGATTGGGTTGCTCAATTGCAGCAGGTTGCTCCACGTCAGACGCTGCTACCGCCGCAGATTCCTGCGGAGGCTCTGGACCGACGGGCGTGTCCTCAGCCACTATCGGCTCTGGCGCGACGGGCGCTTCATCAGCCACTGCAGGCTCTGGCGCGACGGGCGCTTCATCAGCCACTGCAGGCTCTGGCGCGACGGGCGCTTCATCAGCCGCTGCAGGCTCTGGCGCGACGGGCGGTTCATCAGCCACTGCAGGCACTGGCGCGACAGGCGTGTCCTCAACCACTGCAGGTCCTGGCACGACGGGCAGTTCCTCAGTCGCTGCAGGATCTGGCACAGGAACATTGACCGCTTCGGGGGAGGATTCGACGACCGCTTCGGGGGAGGATTCGACCTGTAGCTCGACCTCTGCGGAATTGGCAACAGGTGATACCTTGGTGCCGATCTCAACGGCATCGGTCTCGGCCTTCGGCGCCGGTTCCGCCACTTCCAACGCTGAGTCGGCGACAACTTCTGCTATTTCCGCAGCGGCCTCCTCGGTTGGAGGGAGCGGTTCCAGCACTGCAACCGTCTCTTCCGCCTGGTTTCGCTTCTTGCCCCGCAGCCAACTGAACATGTCGTTCCTCGCCATTCCAGTTCCCTCTTCCGTTCATCTACTCGGCAAGCCTTGTGCCATGAGCTAAGTCGCTGAATTACATTGAAGCGCGTCTGGGAAACTTCCAAATCTGCAGCCAAATCAGGCAGTTTTCATCTCACTTGCGCAATCCTTGCGCAGCAATATTCGATAAGCAACTTTGCTGGGTGTCCAAACGGCCCACAAAATTGCATGCCAAATGCACCACCATATTCTGGCGGTGACTAGGCCCAGACGTGCAGGATATAGACATCGCAGGTGGCCGAGAAGCTTGCCTTTCGGGGTTCATCGCGCCATATAGTGGCGATCGAAGTCGCTTTGGTACACGTGGTAATGCCGGCGGGTCTGTGCCGGAACTTGACGTCTCCAACGCGGAATTTGATCCGTCCTGATGACGACCGACTGGACGGCTTCTACAGACACGAGGCTGTTGGAGACTACAGAATGGCTACCGGGACCGTGAAGTGGTTCAACACTCAGAAGGGCTACGGATTTATCCAGCCCGATGATGGCGGCAATGACGTTTTCGTTCATATCTCGGCGGTCGAGCGCGCCGGTCTAATGTCGCTGAATGAGGGCCAAAAGATCAGCTACGAACTCGAGAAGGGCCGCAATGGCAAATATGCCGCCGTGGACTTGAAGGACGAGTAGATCGTAGCTGCCGAATGAAATGAGCGTTCGGGGAGGACCAAAGGGCTCTCCCCGGAACGTATTCGTATTTCGCAGCCACAAGCGTTTGAGACGCTTCATGGTTGCCAGAAATCAGCCACAAGGAGTTTTGATGGCAAAAGAAGAGGTGCTGGAATTCGAAGGCGTGGTGGACGAAGTCCTCCCCGATGCCCGTTGTCGTGTGAAGCTCGACAACGGCCACGAAGTTGTCGCCTACACATCCGGCCGCATGAAGAAGAATCGCATTCGCATTCTAGCGGGTGACCGTGTCACAATCGAAATGACGCCCTATGACCTGACAAAGGGCCGTATCAATTTCCGCCACAAGGACCAACGCTCGGGCCCGCCCGGAGGCGGACCAGGTGGACCTGGCGGCAATCGCCGACGCTAACCGTCTCTGGCCGCGACGACGGCATTCCCTTATGGGTTTCAGGTTTCGCCGCGGCCAACGTGGGGCGTTTTCTCCCACACGAATGGCGATCTCGCCAATTGCCACAAGGCCCGGTAACCGGCGAAGGAAATCATTAGCCAATAAACGGGCATGGCAAGGGCGCTCCAAGCAAGCGACATTTTGCCGACCCGGATTGGCTGTCCGCCGGCGACAAGCGCTCCAAGCAGCATCGCAGAGCTATAACCAGCGAGCAGGTTGAAAGCCGCCAGCGCTAACAGCCAGTCGTTTGCCTGCATCTGGTCCGAGAATGGTAGGCCACCTTGCATGACGATCGCATAGCAAACCGCCACGTAGAACCACGGATGGATTAGCGCAGATAGGATCATCCCGCCCATCAGGATCTGAAAACCCAAAAACCGGTATGAGCCCAAGTCGTGCCACAGGCTCGCCGGGCGGCGCATGTGGACGAGATAGGTCTGCATCCACCCTTTCAACCAGCGGGTGCGCTGGCCAAGCCAAATATTGAAAGACGGCGGTGCCTCCTCCCAAGTGGTCGAGGAAAGCATCCGCACATGATAGCCCAGTCGGGCTAAACGTATCCCCAAGTCGGCATCCTCGGTGACGTTGAATGCATCCCACCCGCCCGCGCGTTCGAGCACGCGCCTCGGAAAATGGTTTGAAGTGCCTCCCAAGGGAGCAGGCAGCCCAAATCGCTCCAAGGCAGGGAGGATCGCTTTGAATAGTGCGCCGTATTCGATAGTGAATTGTCGCGTGAAGAAGCTTCCAGCTGGATTATAGATGCCTAGCTGCGCCTGCACGCATCCTGTTCTGTCACAATCAGCTTCAAGAGCCGCAAGCGCCCGACGTAACTGATCAGGCTCTGGTACATCCTCGGCATCGTAGACCACGACATAGTCGCCCACCGCGCTGATTAGCGCATAGTTGAGCGCCCTTGGCTTTGTACGCGGTATTCCTTCAGGGACTACGACGATGCGCATATGGCCGGCAAGCCTATGGCGGGCAAGGGCCGTGCGCGTCTCGTGGTCGTCCGCCTCGACAATCAGCGAAATCTGCAACTTGTCCTTGGGATAATCGAGCGCGTAAAGCGCCTCTAGGACCTGTCCGACGACGGCGGCTTCCTGATAGAGAGCGACCAATACGGCATACCGTGGCAGGTCTTCGTCAATCGCGTATAGCTGCGCGTCGCCCCTGTCCTCCGCCTGCGAATTGGCTGGGTTCAGGGCTTCAAAGATTCCCGCGCACCGTAGCAGGGTAATTGAGAAGAACGCCACGGCAGCAATAGCTGCCAATATTTGCGTCACCAGCGGCGGCGCGAAGATCCAAACGATCACAATGCTCCATGCCAGTAGCAGGCACCAACGAACCAGTACCGACGACTTCAAGTTGCGGGCAGACATGTCTGGGAAACGCGTTTCAAGCTGCGTTCGCGCAAAAGCGCTCCGCGCCAGGCTCGCGGAACCTTGTAGGCTACCTGCAATCAGCGCTTCGTCTTGAAGTGATGTTGCGGGCCGGTCTTGCTCGATTGGATCGAAGGACATTGACACATCATGAAAATCACGCGTCCTGACAAAGCGAGTGCGAACGATGCAATGATGGGTTGAAAATGCCTGAGACTCAACCCGCCGCGGCACCGACGCAACATGCAAGCCGGCATCGACGAAAAGCGGTTCTAATCGCATATGCCGCTTCAGGTCATGGAAAAGAGCCACTTCCGGCTCAAGTGAACTTGGAGCGCGCCGCGCAAACCCTTATGAATGCATTGATGCGATAATCGAGCCTTGAAGGAACATCGCTTTGAGTCTGCAACAAGCTTACTCCATGGCTGTAGTCGTAATTCTGGCGCTGATGGCCGGCATTGCAGCCCCCGCTGAACCACTGGCTGCCCAGGGCGTCTCAGCCGCCGAGCGGGATGCAGGGACGGCCGCTGAGCGCCGCGTAGTCCTGCGCTTTCTCACCACAAGCGATTTTCCCCCCTTCAATTTCTACGACGAGGACGGCGTCTTAACTGGGTTTAATGTCGATCTTGCCCGAGCGATCTGCCTGCAACTTGACGTCACGTGCGAAGTCACAGAACGTCCCTGGGAGGCTCTCTTGCCAGCATTGGGCCGCAACGAGGCAGACGCAGCCATTGCGGGCCATGCTGTGACGGCCGATGCGCTCTTAAAGGTCGCGTTTTCGGACCGGTATTTCCATACACCTGGCCGCTTTGCCGGTCGCCGCGCAGACACCGCCATCGAGGCCACGCCGGAAGGCCTCGAAAGCAAACGCATCGCGGTCGCCTCTGGTACCGCGCATGAAGCCTTTCTACGGCAATTTTTCCGCGGTAGTCGCATCATACCCTTCGACAACCCCGATATTGCTCGCGAAGCGCTGAAGGCTGGGGAGGTCGACGTCGTATTCGGTGATGGAATAGGACTTTCGTTCTGGGTCAACGGGACTGGTTCCGAACAGTGCTGCAATTTCAAAGGCGGTGCCTTCTTGGAGCCCAAATTTTTCGGTGACGGGATTGCAATTGCGTTGACCAAGTCGGATTCTCAACTCAAGGCGGATATCGACGCCGCACTGGCTGAAGTCAGGTCGAATGGGCGTTTTGCCGAACTTGTCACACGCTACTTCCCCTATCGCCTATACTGATAAGGCAGCAGACGCTGAGGCACCTTAGAGCCGGAAAAATTTACGCGTAGCGGGCCCTCCGCTTGACATGAGCGCGGGGCAGGAAGTTATGAAACTACAGGAAAAAGGCCATGTAGATGCCCAAAGCGCTCATAATGGTGTCACACTCCTGCAACGCGAATCCGGAACACCTGCGCTAGGTTTTTATCGGGAAGCCACCCGGTCGGGCTCGCAGGGAAGGCTAGACGAATGAAGACGTATCGATCGCTGTTCATATCTGACGTTCACCTTGGGACACGCGCTTGCCAGGCGGAGATGTTGCTGGAGTTCCTGCGTGAACACGACGCCGAGACGATCTATCTCGTCGGCGATATCGTTGATTTCTGGCGCATAAGGCGTGGCGTTGTCTGGCCCCAATCGCATAACGATGTTCTGCAGAAGATATTGCGCAAGGTGCGGAAAGGGACACGCGTGATTTTCATCCCCGGCAACCATGACGACGGGTTGCGGGAGTATTGCGGCCAGCGCTTTGGCGGCATCGAGATCGAATTGCAGGCCATTCACACAACGACTGACGGCAATCGCTACGTTGTCATGCACGGAGACGAACTCGATGTCGTTGTCCGCTACGCAAAATGGCTCGCTGTCCTCGGCGATCGTGGCTATCAGCTGGCTTTGTGGACTAACGCTCCGGTCAATTTCATTCGCCGCCGCTTCGGACTCGGTTACTGGTCCTTGTCGAGTTATCTCAAGCTGCGGGTCAAATCGGCAGTCAACTTTATCGGCGAATTCGAACGCAAGTTGTCGGCGGAAGCCAGGCGCAGGAACGCAAACGGGGTAATTTGCGGACATATTCACCACGCTGCTTCGAATCAGATCGAAGACATCCATTACCTAAACTGCGGTGATTGGGTGGAAAGCTGCACTGCAATCGGCGAGACTGAAGAAGGCGAGTTCCAACTGATCCGGTGGAAGGATGTTATTCGCGACAGAAAGGCGGCCCAAAAGGCTTCCAGAAACCCAAACCTGGAGGCGGCCTGAATGAAGATACTCGTCGCCACGGATGCTTGGCGACCGCAGGTCAATGGGGTCGTGCGGACGTATGAACGTCTGCGCGAGGAAGCCGCTCCCCTCGATGCCGAGATTATCTTCCTGACACCAGCAGAATTCTCAACCATTCCCTGTCCGACGTATCCCGAAATTCGCTTGTCGCTACCCGGCTACGGCTATATCGGCCGACGCATGCGCCAGATCGAGCCTGACGCAGTGCATATCGCCACCGAGGGCCCGCTCGGCTGGATGACGCGCTCACACTGCTTACGCAAGGGCATCCCGTTCACAACGAGCTTCCACACGCGCTTTCCCGACTATGTCTCAAGCCGGTTCTACCTGCCTGAGAGCTGGATCTGGTCGCTCCTGCGCGGATTCCATAACTCTGGTGCCGGTATCATGGTGGCAACGCCAAGCCTAGGCCGCGAACTGGAAGAGCGGGGGTTTCAGTCGATCCTGTCCTGGACGCGTGGCGTCGACACCGAGCTATTCCGCCCGCGCGAAGTCCGCCGATTTGGAAACGGCCCCGTATTTCTTTATGTCGGGCGCGTCGCCATCGAGAAGAATATCGAAGCATTCCTTACCGCCGATCTGCCCGGACGCAAGGTCGTCGTCGGCGACGGCCCTCAATTGCACGATCTGGTGGCCCGATATCCCGACGTGACCTTTACCGGCAATCAGGTCGGCGAGGATCTGGCCGAATGCTACGCTTCCGCCGATGTTTTCGTGATGCCGAGCAAGACTGAGACCTTCGGTATCGTAATCCTCGAAGCAATGGCGTCCGGCCTGCCCGTCGTGGCATTTCCTGTGACGGGTCCGATCGATCTCATCACTCCGGGGAAAACGGGAATTCTGTCGGACGACATCGCTAAGGCGGCAACAAGCGCACTCAGTCTGAGTCATGTCGGCGTGCGCGAGAAGGCCCTTGAGTTCAGTTGGCAAGCCGCTGCCCGACTATTTGTTTCAAATATCGAGAGCGCACTGTTCGCCAGCCAGGGCCGCAAGATCCCGCAGCGCAGAATTCGGCGACTCGGCCGTCGCCGCCCATCGCAGGCGTGATTTTCGGCATCGTTCGCGTTAACCGTTCTCCGGTTAAACTAGGAAAGTGTCCTTGTTCCCAATTTTTGCACTCCCAATATCTCAGGGATGGCAACAGCACCGCGAAGTAGCGCAGCAGCACGGATTGCTAGGCGCGGTAATCTGAAAACTTGGGTGCTGAAATTGCTGGGAGAAGGTCGGCTTGTCGAAGGTGTCCCGGTCACTGTGCTCGACCAGAACGATGATGGTTTTCTCGGTCAAGTTGAAGCGGCGCTCAACCTGATCAAGAAGGTCGATTCGACTCGTTTTCGTCGGCTGAAATTTGACCTCATCGGCGGAATTCGCGTTTACCCAGGCGTGCTCCATTACGCTCAGTTCGACTCTGCTTCGCTTTCATGTGAACTCCGCGCTGACTCGAGACTGCGAGAGATATCGACTGAGGAACTCGCCGCAACGATTGTGCATGAGGCAACGCACGCGAGACTGGACCGAAGTGGCATTGGCTACGAGGAAGAAGTTAGAACGCGGGTTGAAGCTGCCTGCATCAATCAGGAGATTGCCTTCGCACTCCGCCTGCCGAATGGACGTGGAATAGTGGAAGCTTTGCAACGGTCCCTGGAGCAACTCGATCCAATATATTACTCGGACGCCGCATTTGAGCGCAGAATTCGACAGTACCGCATCATGGCACTTCGAGGATTGCGAAAGGAAGGTTTTTCTCTTGTTTCTATTCGATTGCTCTTGGCCATCATGCAACTCGTGATCTTCGCGGGAAACACGAAGAGGTCATTCAGTGAACGAGTCAGTCGGTTGCTCGCTGGTATCAGCGGGAACGATCATCCTGAGATTGCCTCCACCGATCCCAATCGTCACCGGCGAGAACCCGTCTTCATCGCCGTCGATTTGAACCGGGAAACCCTGATCCCGCACCTCGATCCGCTGGCATGGAAGCGTTCTGACACTTCTCAGACGTTGATGCTGTCCAAGCCCTAGCGAGATCATCTCCAGCATCCGCCCGCGTCGCGTTGTCGCTTTGAAAAGAACGGCAACGAGCCGCCCCTCCCCGACCGAGATCCCGTGAGCGATGGTGAATCCACCAGCATAGCGCTGGGCCTTTGCCCCCACGATCCAGCTCGCTTTATGATGCACTCCATCGATCAGAACGGAAAGCTGCTTCGGCCTCTGCGCCAATGCCATAAGAGTTGGCCAGACATAAGCCGACTTTCCGATGCGCCGCTTCAGTTCGAGATTGAGTCCGGCAATAATCTCGCCGTCGAATCCAACTCCCGCCATCAGAAAGAATGGTTCGCGGCCCGCGATTGCACCCGGGATTTCGCTCACCTGGCCATTCAGCAACATTTCCGCAACGTCATGAGGTCTTGAAGGCAGCCGCAATTCCCGCGCAAGAACGTTGCCGGTGCCTACGGGTATGACGCCGATCGGGACGCTTGCATTAGGCCCCAGTGCCTTCGCCAGCGCCCGCACGGTTCCATCGCCACCGGCTGCGATCAGCGCATCGAATCGGTCGAACTTCACAATGCGCTCTAATGCTTCTTGCGACAGGTGCTGGTCGAGGCCCCACAGCCTCAACATTACGACCTCACCCCCACGCGATTCCAGTTCGCGGACAACACGCCGCACCAGCCGGTGGCGGCGAAGCCCCGCGACAGGGTTGTGGAGCAGGAGAAATCGTCGGCGCATAGGATAAGAACTGCTGGTAGGATTCTGCCGTAGTAGACCACTCATACATTCAAAGTCGCAGGTTCAAGAAAGAAGCGAGGGATTACGATGAATGTTGCACAGATGATTAACGAGGCCGGTAGCGTCGGGGAGCAGCTGACCGCCTGGGCGATCCAGGCTCTTCCAAACGTTATCGCTGCAATTTTGATCCTCATTATTGGTTGGTTGGTGGCTGGCCGTTTGGGAAGGGCGGCGACGAGGCTGCTCGTCCGGCAGGGTCAAGTTGACGTGACATTGATAACCGTGCTGACGAAGGTTGTCCGCTACACGGTATTCATTATCGTCCTCGTGGCTGCGCTAAGCCAGCTGGGAATTCAGACGACGAGTATTCTTGCTGCCCTTGGTGCAATCGGTCTCGGCGTTGGATTGGCTCTTCAGAAGACGCTCGCCAACATAGCCGCCGGAGTTATGATTCTGTGGCTTCGACCCTTCGGAATTGGCGACGCAATAGAATACCAGGAAGGCAAGGGTAAGGTGGAGGACATCGGCCTCTTTGCGACTCAGCTGACAACCTTCGATGGACTTTTTGTTTTCGTTCCCAATTCCGAACTCTGGAACAAGCAGATTGTAAACTTTTCAAAACGGCCCGAGCGCATGATCCGGGAAACCTTAACAATTTCATATGACGACGATATCGAAAAGGCCCGCGAAGTACTGCTCACCCTTCTTACGTCCGACGACCGCATCCACAAAACTCCCGAACCGATCATCAAGGTGGACGCACTCGGCGACAGCTCCGTGGAACTGCAAATTCGTGCTTGGACCAAAACAGCAGACTACCTTGCAACCCGCTGGGACGTGATCGAGCGGGCAAAACTGGTGCTCGAAGAC
>JAJFHK010000164.1 GCA_021775655.1 Filomicrobium sp.
TTTCTACGGACACGGCCTACCGGAATTACTGACACGTGCTCGCGAACGCACCAAAGGCGCAAGCGTATTCGCCTATCATGTCGCCGATCCTGAACGCTACGGTGTCGTCGAACTCGATAAGGATGGCCGCGCGCTGTCCATCGAGGAAAAACCTAAAGTTCCGAAATCCCGCTGGGCCGTCACAGGCCTCTACTTCTACGACCCAAGCGTCGTCGAGATCGCCGCCAACCTGAAGCCGTCTGCACGCGGCGAACTGGAAATCACCGACGTCAATGCCGCCTACATGGCGCAGGGCGAAATGTTCGTCGAAAAAATGGGTCGCGGTTACGCCTGGCTCGATACCGGAACGCCCGACGCCCTCAACGAAGCCAGTGACTTTGTCGCCGCCCTGCAAAAACGTCAGGGCTACCGCATTTCCTGTCCCGAAGAGATTGCATTCCACATGGGCTTCATCGACCGCTCAAGCCTCGAAGCCCTCGGCGTTGCACTCGGCAAATCCGATTACGGCAAATACCTCATTGAGGCTGCGAATTCTGATGGCCCATAGTGACGGATTTTCGGAAGCGAGGAACGCGAGGACGTAGCGTCTCTGGCCAGGTAACGAGCCACACCCAACATCGTCATCCCGTCGGAGGACGGGATCGTTCCAAGCAACTGGCGGAACTCCAACTGAAGCTTGGCTGGATCCCCGGCCAAGCCGGGTATGACGTCAAATATAATGCAGCCTCAATCTACCCAACAACTCCCGCAATGTCTGCTGCCATTAGCCGCCCTACCTCGACAAGCCTCCGCGCCACCGCCTCGATAGCCGCAAACTCAGCCTCGACCAGCGCCTCTGACTCGCCACGCAGCGCACCCAGCTCTCCAACAAGCATTTGCGGTAAGACCTCCATCGCGATCTGTGTCTCATCCCGCGCTGAAGCAACCTCACATCGAGCCTGAATCATTTCGCGAGCGAAGGTCTGCGCATCGCGTTCATCCTTGCGCCCGCTGTCGAGCCCAACAGCCGCAGTCAATCCACATTGCGCGGCACGCACTTCCACGATTGGCCCGGCAAACGCGACGATAACCTGGCTCCGGCACCGCACGGCGTACTTCTCAAGCTGCAACAAATAATCAGCCGCACCGGTCGAACCTTGGACCGGTCGCTCCACCTCTTCGGTATCAACACCAGCACCCTCATGGTCCGCACCGATCACAACCTGGCCGAAGCCAACGCCCAACCGATGACACGCAACGGCATGACCCGCTTCGTGAAAAGCAATAATGAGATCGTGATCGCATGCCTGTAATTCGATGACGTCTCTCCCAGGTCCTTAAGATTCCAACAACCGAGCTTCGACGAACTAGCCAAGCCGCACCGAATAATGCGCGCCGCCTAGCGCACAAACGCTTAAGCGCCACTCGATAGGTTTATCATCAAACGAAAACATGGTGCGGTCGAGACGCAAGAGCGGTGTTCCAGGCGCAACGTCAAGCAAGCCCGCCTCGCGTTCTCCAGCTGACACTGCATCAAGCTTTTCTTCGCCACCCGTCGCCGTCACACCATAGAACTGCTGGAAGTGATCGTAGAGCGTATTGGGAACTTCTGATGCATCAGCCAGACCTGGGAACAGCGCCTGTGGAACGACGATCTGCTCATGGTCGAACGGTCGTCCCTCGCGCCCCCGCACACGCGAAATGCGCACCACCACCGCACCAGCCTCCAGAGCCAATCGAGTCCGTTCTGCAGGCTTCGCAATGCCCTTGCGCACCTTAACCCATAGCGTCTCCGGCACAATCGGCTGCCCGGCCGCATCATGAAAGTTAAAGAATCGGAACAGCATCGATTCCGGCGTATGGCGCTGCACGAACGTGCCCCGGCCCTGGCGGCGAACGAGGAGCTGTTCGGCCGTCATCTCGCCCAGCGCCTTGCGTACGGTGCCCTGACTGACACCAAGCTCTCCAGCCAATGCAAACTCATTGGGAATGAGCTGCCCCGGCTTCCAATCACCCGATTGAATACGGCTCACGAGCCGCGCCTTCACCTGCGCATAAAGCGGCAGGAGTGCGGGTGCTGCTGCGTCATCTGGTCCGGACATAACCGTTTGACCCTCTTGCTCAATAATCGGTGTTGCAATGCTATCTTATATCTTATATAAGAATTAACGGGGGCGCTACCCCTATCTCTCAACTCCCACAACCAATTAACGGATCCCACCCGTAAAGGAGCCAACGTGTCTATCCCGCAGTTCCTCGTCCACAGCCCCAAGGACAACGTCGGCGTTGTCGTTGTTGAAGGCTTGAAAGCCGGCACCGAAATGCTCGGCGTGATCACCGAGAACGACACCACGATCAATGTCACCGCCAAGCACGACATCCCCATCGGCCATAAGGTAGCGCTCGGTACGCTCAAATCTGGTGACACAATCATCAAGTATGGCGAAGACATCGGCAAAATGGTTGCCGACGCCGGCGAAGGCGATCACGTCCACGTCCACAATCTCAAAACCAAGCGCTGGTGAGGGCTCAAAAAATGGCTTCGAAGTACTCGAATCTGACATTCAAAGGCTACCGCCGCGACAACGGCCGCGTCGGTGTCCGCAATCACGTCGTCATCCTGCCCGTCGACGACATCTCGAACGCTGCCTGCGAAGCGGTCGGCAATAACATCAAGGGCACGATGGCGATCCCGCACTCCTATGGCCGCCTGCAGTTTGGCGAAGACCTTGAAGTGCACTTCCGCACCATCATCGGCACCGGATCGAACCCAAACGTGGCCGCCGTCGTCGTGATTGGCATCGAGCCCGGCTGGACCAAACGCATCGTCGACGGCATTGCGAAGACCGGCAAGCCTGTCGCTGGTTTCTCTATCGAACAGAATGGCGACCTGCGCACGATCGAACAGGCTTCCCGCAAAGCAAAGGAGTTCGTCCACTACGCAACTGAGCTTCAGCGCGAAGAATGCTCCGTTTCCGAATTGTGGGTCTCAACCAAGTGCGGCGAAAGCGACACCACGACCGGTCTGGGATCCTGCCCAACCGTCGGCAACATGTATGACAAGCTGATCCCGGAAGGCATCCACGGCGTCTTCGGTGAGACCTCAGAGATCACCGGCGCAGAACACATCTGCAAGGAGCGCGCAGCCACGCCGGAAGTTGGCAAGCGTTGGCACAAGATGTGGCAGGCGTACAACGACGATGTCATCGAAGCCAACAAGGTCGATGACCTTTCCGAGAGCCAGCCAACCAAAGGCAACATCGAAGGTGGCCTATCGACGATCGAGGAAAAGGCCCTTGGCAACCTCGAAAAGATCGGTCGCACGTCGACCTACATTGACATTCTGGAACCTGCTGAAGCGCCGGCCAAAGGCCCCGGCCTGTACTTCATGGATTCGTCTTCGGCAGCTGCTGAATGCGTGACCTTGATGGCCGCCGGTGGCTACGTCGTCCACACCTTCCCTACGGGCCAAGGCAACGTCGTCGGCAACCCCATCGTTCCAGTGATCAAGATCACGGCCAACCCACGCACCGTCCGCACCATGGGCGAGCACGTCGATGTCGACGTCACTGGGATTCTGCGCCGCGACATGACCCTCGATACGGCTGGCGACGAATTGATCGACATGATCATGCGCACTGCCAACGGCCGCAACACTGCAGCTGAAGCTCTCGGCCACAAAGAGTTTTCAATGACCAAACTCTACCGCAGCGCGTAACGTCCCAAGATCTGCCATGCTAATAAACTAAGGCCGGAGCAAAACCCGCTCCGGCCTTTTTCAATCCGCGTCCTCTACTGCCCACGCTTGATCGCCAAAGGCGATCTGGGAGCAAAGCGACCCGGCG
>JAJFHK010000165.1 GCA_021775655.1 Filomicrobium sp.
CTTCGACTTTGACTTTGACTTTGTCACCGTAGTCATAGTGTCCCGGTTCGATTGTGACGGTTGCCATTTCCGGCTCGTCTTCTTTGTCGTGATTATCGACAGCGATGCCGGAGAGTTCGAAGTCGAGGCCCGATTCCTTGATGACAACGAGTCGACCATGATCGTCCAATCCAACCTCGATGTCTTCGCCAAGGCCCTTTTCGTCGAGCTTTTCATTGAGCTTGTGAGCAATCTCCTTCTGCAGATGGAGGAGCTTGAGAGCATCGAAGTCCGGCTTGCCCATCATTTCCACACGCTCATCGAATTGCGCGTCTGTCATGATGACGTTGTCTTCTGCTTCCCACTTCGATTTCAGCCAACGGAAGAAGTCTCGGTAGTCGAACTTGGCAGTGATTGCAGCTTCGACACCGTGAGCATCGACGATGATTGTGTATTCGTCGCCGTTACCAATGACGCCCTCGATGACGATTTCCTTGATGGTTGCGGAGTTTCCGCCGCCTTCCATCCAGTCAGCACCGGCACCACCGTCGATCAGGTCGGCACCGCCGCCGCCTGACAGCGAGTCCATGCCTTCGCCGCCGTTGAGTTCGTCGTCACCGCCGTTGCCGTGCAGTTCGTCAGAACCATCGTTGCCGTTGAGGACATCGTCGCCTTCTGTGCCGTGGATGGTGTCGTCGTTAGCAGTACCTTCAACGGTCATGCCCTGTTCGTCTGAGCCGACGCCTTCAACGAACAGACGGGTTCCGCCTGTCGTGCCTGAGGCATCGATCAACGTGAGGTTTGGAGTGAGTTCGCTCTTTTCTCCGGTGATGGCGAAGTAGTCGGCTTCTCCTGTGAGGTTGATCGTGGTGAGGTCTTCAGCAACCTCAAATGCGTCTTCCTCGTTGGAGTAGTCATAGACCTGGTTGCCGTGCTCATCGAGCCAAGGGCTGCCATCTTCCTCGGTGCGACCGGTTTTGGTTTGATCCACGTCCTTCTTGATGAAGGAGATGTGGTGGCGTCCCCAACCATCGTAGGTTGCGCCTTCGACGTTCAAAACCTCGGTCTCGCCGCCGACGAAGTTGATGTCGAGGTCTTCTTCGAGGACAAGGTTCAGGACATCGTTGGAGCCGTCGCCAGCGCTGGGGTTGCCTTCGGTGTCGATTTCGCCGACGTCCACGACCAGGTTGAGGACTTTGCCTTCACGGCGTGGCTCGTAGCGATCTTCGAGTTCGCCCATATCGGCGGGCACGTGCTCTTCGCCTTTGCCGTCTTCGACCAATAAAGTCTCGGCCTGGAGGTGTCCGCCCTCCTTGAAGGTGAAGGTGTATTCCTGGTCCGCTTCAAGGTTGACGAGTGCCAGGTTGGTGAATTCCTGGAAAGAGTGACCGGCGTTGAACGCCACGGCCGGCACAGGACCGTCGTATTCGAAGCAGTTGAGGCCGCAGGAGAATTCGACGTTATAGATGCCCGCAATGGCGCCGGCATCGAGGATGTCGACGTCATAGTCTGTGGGGTCACCCGCATACATTTCTCTGGAGCCGACTTCGTCGAAGATTTTAGCGACTTCGAAGTTAGTGAACTCGTTGTCGTGACCGACGGGGAGGCCTTCGAAGATTGCGGCGTCTTCGCCGGCGCCACCATCAGCAGTTAAGCCGGTTGCGCCATCGCCGAGGTAGACGTTCTCATTACCTGAGCCGCCATTGAAGGTGAGGTCTTCACCGGGAACTTTCCACTCATAACCTTCCCAGGCCACGACATAGGAGTTGTCGCCTGTCGTCCCCGACATGTCGATCGTAGTGAGGTTGGGGTTGGTGTATACTAGCGAGTGGTGGAAGGAGCCCAGGACTGCGTCTGCATCGCCGGATCCGGAGATCGTGTCGAGGGTTTCGCCTGCTTTGATGCCACTGATGACACTTGGCTGCTCGCCATTGAATTCAAGTGCGATTTCCTTGATGTCGGCAAGCTTACCGTGATGGTCGGTTGTGGCGGCTTCCGTCAGCTCAATTTTGATACCCTTCTTGCCTGGATCACCTTTGAATGGCTCGCCGTGTGGGCCGGTTTCCATTTCAACAGTGGCACCGACGTGGTCGACCGCGATAGTCACAGTTTCGGTGCCGTCGAGCGAACCCTTCTTGAAGTCGATCAGGTGATCGGCCTGGGTGTGGTTGATTTCGACGCGAAGGCCGTCAGCTTCGGCAATGTTGGTGAAGGCAATCAGGTCGTCCTGGGCGCTATCGGAAATGATCTTTTCAAGATCCTCGCCCATGCCGCCTAGGTCGACTGCCAAGTCTTTCCCGTCGCCGAACTGCTTCAGTTCAAAAACTTCCACATTTTCGGTATGGAAAGCACCGACGTAGTTGGCCTTTTCACGGTCGGCGAGCTTGGAGCCCTCGGCGTCAAGTTTTACTTCGGTGTCAAGATCTTCGCTGAGATCAACGATGACCTTTAGCGTGTCTTCGCCGTCCTTGCCGTCGATGATGGCGCCACTAAGTGTGTTTGTATTATCGGAAACGAAGGCGGTGAAGAGGTTGTCGTCCTCGTCGCCCATGACCATCGCACCAGGGACGGTTGGGATTGGAGGCAGTACGTCTTCATCGGTGACTGTAACCGAAACGGGGAAAGTGGTTTCGGAGACGTTATGAGCGGCGTCGGTGACCCTGATGTTGAGGACGTAATCTGTGTCGTCGTCAACGTCTGTGCCGTTGTAGATAATCTTGTCGCCATCAATCGAGAACGGCACTGTGCCTGGTTCATTCGTCAGCTCGAAGGTATGGGTGTCGCCTTCGGTCGCATCGATTGCTGTCAGCGTGCCAACTGCTGTTCCGGCGGCCAGATCCTCTGGGATTTCTGGTAGCATCGACATGTTGATGCCGGTCGGGGGCAGATCGTCGAGATAGGGCTGGTCGTCAAGATCAGAACCGTAGTCGACTTCTTTGCTGTCGAGGATGGCCGTGACGAACGGTTTTGCCTTCTGTTGGAGGGCCGCTTTCACATTCGGACGGGTGAGCGCGAAGATCAGCAGCTCAGCACCGTCGAAGCGTGCGACCCAATTGGCTTTTTGTGCCGCTGGTTGTGTTGGAAGATCCAAATTTTTGAAGATGTCTCGGAGAAGTTTGTGCTCCAGGAGACGACCATTGGCATTTTTATAATTGGCTGCGAATGGCGGGTTAGCGTCGAAAATGTGCTGGATGTAGGCTTTTTGCCCGAGGTTATCGAAGCGCAGGGTATGGTTGACGAAAACGGACTCGTTGGGTGGTGCGGTGCCAAACAGGGCTTGCCAAATTCCTGTGGCGTTGGTCGCGGCGGCTTTTTGGGATGGATGGATTGGGGGCTGGGCCATGACGTTCATTTCCTCCAAGAGAAATCAGTGACAAATGGTCAAGGAACTTCGTTAGGCAAGGCACCGTCGTTCGCGGAGGTAACCCCCCACGTTATCGCTCTGCGGTGATTTGAATTGCTCTCGCCTTCGTCTGCGAACCTATGTATAGTAAAAGCAATACAGCGAGCGCACGTCAAGACCAAATAGTTGCGAAATGTTTGAAAATGATACATCCGCAGGCCATCGCGGCAAGGTGCGAAAGCGTGTTAAGCTTCGTGGATAAGCCCTTGCTCTGGCCAGAAATCGTTGTGGTTTGAGGGTTTCGGGTGATCTCGACGATCTGCCGGTCTATCTGTTCCCTAAGGAATAGGCCCAGGCTAGATTTTATGGCCTATGGGTTAATGGAAGGCTGGACAGCCGCTGCTGCAAGCGGCACTAAAACTGCATAAAGCAGAGCGATCAGTCGTTCATGAGCCAATGCCTCGTGAGTTTCGTGTCCGGAGGG
The DNA here is from genome assembly GCA_021775655.1 of Filomicrobium sp. Classification (GTDB taxonomy): domain Bacteria; phylum Pseudomonadota; class Alphaproteobacteria; order Rhizobiales; family Hyphomicrobiaceae; genus Filomicrobium. The sequence continues at coordinate 3,807 of JAJFHK010000165.1, forward strand.
AATTATGGCGTCGCGCAAGGACGGGTCGAAAGCAACCGTCAATCCATTAACTGAAGCATTTGGCAATTTTCGGCCAGCTCTGATCACGGTAATGATCTTTAGCGTGTTCTGTAACCTTTTGCTGTTTGTCGGCCCTGTCTACATGCTGCAGATATATGACCGTGTGCTTTCGAGCCGCAGCGAGGGTACGCTGATGGCGCTGACGGTGATCGCGATCTTCCTGCTGTTAACCTATAGCGGTCTTGACGCGCTGAGATCGCGTATTCTCGTACGTGCCGGATACAAGTTCGACGAGAATCTCAACACACCTTTGTTCAAGACGGCGCTGGGATCGGCATTGGTTCAACGCTCCACGGCGCCGGCTTCGACGCTGCGCGACATGGATACGGTGCGTGAATTCTGGACCGGTTCAGGCGTGATCACGCTTTGCGATGCTCCATTTGCTCCGTTGTTCGTGGCTATTTGTTTCTTGTTCCACCCGTACCTAGGCATCGTTGCTATGGTTGGGGCGATTTTGTTGTTCCTATTGGCGCTTGCCAATGAGTTTGCGACCCGAGACTCACTAAAAGAAGCAGGCCGTCGCTCAAGTGAGGCTGCGCATTACGCAACATCCTCGATGAACAACGTCGAAGTCATTCACGCACTGGGTATGCACCGGGCCATTCACCAATGTTGGGCTGACCGCCATGTCGAAGCGCTGCGTTTCCAAGCGAAGGCAAGCGACTGGGCGGGCCTGATCATGTCGACGACCAAATTTATCCGGCAGAGCCTGCAGATCTTTATTCTGGGAATGGGCGCTTGGCTGGCGATCCAGGGCGAGATCTCTCCAGGTATGATGATCGCGGCATCAATCATGATGGGCAGGGCGCTGGCTCCGGTCGAACAATCGGTTGGGCAATGGAAAGCCTTTATGTCGGCGCGCAACGCTTGGTCGCGGCTAGAAGCCCTATTTGCCAACGCAGGCCAGCAGCCCGAGCGGACTCCGCTGCCACCACCTAAGGGCCGGCTTGCTGCAGAAGCGTTATTCGTAGGGTCTGGGCCCGGGTCAAAGCCGATCCTACGCAACATCCAATTCGAGATTTCTCCAGGTGAAGTGCTGGCTGTTATTGGGCCGAGTGCCGCTGGTAAATCGACCTTGCTGCGGTCAATGGTGGGCGTCTGGGAACCAATGTCGGGGGTTATGCGGCTTGATGGGTCGGACTTACGTCACTGGGATCCTGAACGTCTTGGCGAGCATATCGGTTACCTGCCGCAGGACATTGAGCTATTCTCAGGGACGGTTGCGGAGAATATTGCCAGGTTCCGCAAGGGCGATGATCCCGAGCTTGCGGTGAAGGCTGCGATGATGGCCGGTGCTCATCCGCTGGTCCAGCAACTCTCCAATGGCTATGATACGCCTGTCGGTGAAATGGGTGCTTCCCTGTCTGGCGGTCAACGCCAGCGCATCGGGCTTGCAAGGGCGATGTACGGTGCACCTGGGCTATTGGTGCTTGATGAGCCAAACGCCCACCTTGACCGGCATGGCGAGCAAGTGCTCCTGGCTGCCATCAAACGGTGCAAGGAGCAAGGTACGACGGTTGTGTTCGCTACGCATACGCCTAATCTGCTGGCATCGGCCGATAAGATTTTGGCGCTGAAAGATGGCGGCGTTCACATGTTTGGACCGACCAAAGAGGTTGTGAACGAACTTCTGAAACCGCGGGCCGTTGCCGATGGCGAGGGCAAGCCGCCAGCAGAACAAGGTGGCGACAAAGGTGCGCCAGCTGGTTCCGGAAGCAGGCAGGTTACGCAGGCGAAGGCCAAGGCTACCGGAACCTGATCAGCGAATTTGATGACTGCCAGGCGGCTGTGCCAGGCTTCACGGATTGAGATCGAGGAAGACCGAACCCATCGATCGAAGGGTTCAGACGCTTAAGGAGTTCGACGATGAACGCGTTGGTCGAGACAAATAAGGCTCCAGTCGCAACAGCCAACTCGGCGGGGAACCAGCTTCCCTATACGGTTATTGGCTACGCTATCATCTTCGTGGTTTTCGGAGTTTTTGGTGCCTGGTCGGCATTTGCAAAGCTCGAAAGCGCTGTGATCGCCTCTGGTTCCGTGGCCGTGGAAAGCAATCGCAAAAAGATCCAGCATTACGAAGGTGGGATGGTTCACGAAATTTTCGTCAAGGAAAACCAAGCGGTCAATAAAGGTGATCTGCTGTTCCGGCTCAATCCGTTGCAGGCCGAGGCGCAGGCCGAATTGTTGCGTGGCCAGATAGACGGGGCGCTGGCACAGGAAGCTCGCCTGATCGCCGAAAGGCAGAAAGCCGACAATATCACTTTTCCCAAGGAGCTCTTGGATCGTGCTGGTCGGCTGTCGACCCGAAAGAACATGATCGACCAGGAGCAACAATTTAAAGAGCGCCGGGCTTCGGTGCTTGGGCAAGCAGGAATTCTGAATAGCCGTATCGAGCAGTTGGGTCGGACGATCGCAGGCCTTGAGGCCGTAAAGTTCTCGACGGAAGGCCAGATCAAGAGCATCAAGGAAGAGTACGAGAAAGTATCTAGTCTCGCCGACCGTGGCTACTACCCGGTCAATCGTTTGAAGTCGATGGAACGCGAGATCTTCTCGCTTGAAGGGCGACTGGGTCAGACCCTCGCCGATATCGCGCGAAACGAAAACGGAATTGGCGAAGCGAAACTTCAAATCCTGCAGACCAAGCAAAAATTTCAGGAAGAAGTCATCGACGCGCTTCGAGAGGTACGCGTGCAGATTCCCGAACTTCTAGAGCGCCGCAGAATGGCCCAGGACATCGTTAATCGACTGGAGATCCGTTCGCCGCTTTCAGGGATCGTCCAGAACCTGCAAGTCCACACCGTGGGCGGTGTTGTTCGAGCCGGCGAACCTTTGCTCGAATTGGTTCCCATCAACGATTCTTTGCACCTGGAAGTTCGCATTAATCCTGTCGACATCAACCATGTCGGAATTGGTAGCGATGCTGAAGTGCGTTTTCCAGGCTTCAAGAGCCGGACGCTGCCGCTCATCCTTGGACAAGTCCGCAGCGTTTCTCCGGACCGTATCACCGACCCTGCAACGAACGAACCCTATTATCTTGGTATCGTCGAAGTGAAGGATTCTCAGATTACTGATGAGTATCGTGGCAAGCTGACAGCGGGAATGCCGGCGGATCTATTCATTGCAACAGGAGAGCGCACCGTCGCAGATTATCTGTTGTCGCCGTTTACCGATGTGGCACGTAAGTCGCTTCGCGAGCTGTAACCGTGGATGGGTTCCGTGGCATGCATTTGCGCTCCGGAGCCCAAATTACGGGATTAAAGTTGATTTCCCAGTGATTTGCAGATTCTTTTTTCATGCAATGATGAGTTGCATCAAGTCGCTGGTGTATGTATTTTGCTTTATATGCGACGAGTGCTGATCTGGCGTCCGAACCAGTCAGCGAATTAAGTTAACGGATAGCACGTCAAACAAATGGTCTTGAGCAATGTATTCAAATCCGCAAAAGCGACAGGACACGCAGACACAGGAACTGCGTAAAGCAGCAGGGAAGTGGCTGAGAGAGCTGCGTGAAGCGCAAGGTCTCTCGCAACGCGAGCTCGCCCAGCTCGTTGGTGTTGAATATTATACTTTCATTTCACAGCTTGAGACAGGACGCGGTCGCATTCCACCTGATAAGTACAGGGTTTGGGCCGAGGCTCTTGGTTTGCCGGTGCGTGAATTTGTGAAGCATCTGTTCCAATACTACGACCCCATTACGTTCGAGATTTTGTTTAGCGACGAGGCGCGGGTTCCAGCGCGCAAAAAGCGCTCGGTTGCGGTTTCGAAAACGAGGTGACTTTCGTGCTACTGTTGACCTTTGCCGCTGCCGATTGACGGGCTTTGGAACCAACACAGCAATCACGTACTTTGACGGCCCTCAACCACCTCGTGAGGGCTGTTTTCGTTTCCGCTCGTCGAGTTTGATTGGGCGAATCTTTCATCCGCCACTGTTCCCGTCGATTATCACACGTTCGAAGCGCCTTTGTGCTCGACAGGTTGCATCATCTGGCATATGGTATACCAAAGAGATAAGAAGGCGCAGCGTCCGTATATATCGAAGCCGCCAAAAGAAGCGGATTTCTGCAACACGAGTCGTCACGCTCCACGTCGGTGGTGTCGCGACATTCGGGTTTGCGTTCAATAGTTATCCGGTAATTCGGTCATTGTTGAATCGCAATGGACGCCTGCAGTCAGAGCCTCTGGAAAATGCGCCACAAAGGGAGGTGCTCCGATGCTTTTGCACGAATTCCAGGCCAAGAAGCTGCTGCGGGGGTTTGGTATCAGCGGCCCCATGGGCCAGGTCGCAGCAAGTGCAACTGAAGCCCAGGAGGCAGCAGAGCGCCTCGGCTGTAAACGCTATGCAGTGAAGGGGCAGCTTCTCGTCAGCGACAGGCTGCAGCATGATGCGATCCGCTACGCTTCCAGCCCAAGCGAGGTTGCTGAGCAAGCTGGCAAGCTCATCGGGGCTCGATTCAATTTCGGCCACAGTCAACTGTCCGATCAGGTGATTCATCAGGTTCTGGTTGAGGAATTCGTGGAAGCAAACCGCGAACTTTACGCTGCCGTAACGCTCGACAAGTCGGCGGGCAAGATTGTGTTGATGGCGTCGTCTCAAGGCGGCTCCGGTATTGAAGAACGGGCGCTGGCCTCCCCAGAAGAGATCCATCGCTGTGAACTGAAGCTGATGGGCATGAAAGCGGATGGCGATTTTGCCGGGATTGCCGGCGCCGTAAGTCCTGAGCCCGGTTTGGCAATTGCCCTTGCCGAAGTTTACCGAAATCTTGCCGCCGCGTTTGTCGCCAGCGATGCGACGCTAATCGATATAAACCCGCTCGTCGTTACTCCAGATCAGCAGCTGTTCGCACTCGATGCGAAAATGATAGTTGATGACAATGCGCTTTTCCGAAGACCGGAATTGGCTGCTCTCAGGATCGAAAACGAGCGGCTGGAGCGGGACCGCGACGAACTGGAAGCGCAGCGCTATCAGATCAATTTCCTGAGCCTTGGTGGTGAAATCGGTGTCGCGGTCAATGGTGCTGGACTTGCTCTTGCAACTCATGATCTGCTGGTCGATCATGGCGGCCGGCCGTCGAATTTCATGGACATCAGAACGACGGCGACGAGTCTTGATATCGCGCACGGCTTCGAAATGCTGCTGACAAGCCCGCAAACAAAGGCGATCCTCGTCAATGTGCATGGAGGCGGCATGCAGCGTTGCGATACGATTGCTGAAGGCCTCGGCATCGCACTGCGCCGGCGTTCGAAGAAGCTTCCGATCGTGATCCGAATGGCTGGAAACAACGCAGACTTTGCACGCACTGTATTGAGGAATAACGGAGTTCAATTTTATCAAAGTGAAACAATGGAGCAGGCTGCGCAGCAAGTCGTCGAGCTTTGCAGGAAGGAGGCGGCGTAGTGTCGATCCTGATTACACCGGAAACGAAGGTGCTCTGTCAGGGGATGACAGGACGCGCTGCGACGTTCCATTGCGGGCGTATGCTTTCCTACGGGACGAATCTCGTTGCCGGCGTGACCCCTGGCAAAGGCGGCCAGCGCCACCTTGACCTGCCTGTTTTCAATACGGTTGGGGAGGCAGTCGAGGCCACCGGTGCGGACGCAAGCATCGTATTTGTGCCGCCCGACCGGGCAGCGGCAGCACTTATCGAGGCGATCGAAGCGGAGTTGGGGTTGATTGTCTGCGTGACTGAAAGAGTCCCGGTTCTCGACTTGGTCCGTGTACGGCAGGCTTTGGAGGGATCGGAAACGGTGCTCGTGGGGCCGAATTCGCAAGGGCTTCTGGTGCCCGGGATAGCGCAACTTGGCGTGATGGCGACAGTTGATGCCAAGCCCGGCCGGATCGGAATTGCATCTCGGTCGGCGTCGTTGACGAGCGAAATTGTCGCTCAAACCACTGCGGCGGGCCTTGGGCAATCGGCAACCGTTGGCGTCGGCGGTGATCCTGTGCATGGGATTTCACTTGCGGATTGTGTTTCACGCTTTATCGATGACCCCGACACCCACGGGATCATCGTTGTCGGTGAAATCGGAGGTTCGGAGGAAGAGGAAGTGGCCGAACTCGTGGCAAGAACGCGACCGGTAAAGCCGATCGTCGCACTCGTCGCAGGGCGGCATGCGCCTCCGGAACGGCGGATGGGGCATGCTGGAGCTTTGGCGACTGGAGGACTAGGTTCGGCGCAAGCAAAAATTGAGGCCTTAGAGGCTGCCGGAGTAATAATTGCGCCGCACGCTGGAAGCATCGGAGAAACGATGCGCGCGGCGCTTAACTGAAGGGGCGACAATGAGCAAGAATAAATCCAACGGCGGCGGCGAGGGCCGTTCCGGGGGAAAGCGCGCGATCCATCCTGGTGCAGGTCGCCGCAAGGCTGTTCCGTTTCCGAAAGGGCGTGTGCTCGACCCAGCTGAGCTAGATGCCGTCCGCGGATTAATTGGACAGCCGCCTTATGGACGCCCCTTGCTCATCGAGTATCTGCACAAGATTCAGGATGCCGAAGGGTGTCTGCCCGCGGGACGCATCCATGCACTTGCCGATCTGATGAAGATGCCGATGGCTGAAGTTTATGAAGTGGCAACATTTTACGCCCACTTCGATGTGGTTCCCGATGGTGCGGAGCGGCCTGCGAACACAACGATCCGGGTTTGTGACAGCCTGTCTTGCATGATGGCCGGGGCGGAAGACCTTATCGCGGCGCTGGAGTCAGCGGATATGCCGGATGTACGTGTCGTACGGGCGCCGTGCATCGGATCATGCCATACGGCCCCAGCGTGTCATGTCGGCCATCATCATGTCGACCACGCCACCGCCGACAAGGTCAAGGACCTGGCTCTTGGCGGGCATATTCACCCTGATATCCCCGATTACCAGACTCTCGGCGATTACATCGAGTCTGGTGGATATAAGGTCCTGAAGTCTTGCCTCGCTGGGGAAATGACCGTCGATGACGTGATCGAGACCTTGTCGGATGGCGGACTGCGCGGACTTGGTGGTGCGGGCTTCCCGACGGGGCGCAAATGGACATTCGTGCGGGCCGAGAAGGGTCCTCGCCTGATGGCTGTCAACGGCGATGAGGGTGAGCCAGGCACGTTCAAAGACCGCTACTATTTGGAAACCAAACCGCACCAGTTTTTCGAAGGCATGCTGATTGCGGCGTGGGCTGTCGAAGCAGAAGAAGTCTTCATCTACATGCGCGACGAATATCCAGCCGTTCTCAAAATTCTCGACGATGAAATTCCCAAACTTGCTGCCGCCGGTCTGATCCCGAATACCAAGGTCAGCGTGCGCCGTGGTGCTGGTGCCTACATCTGCGGAGAAGAAAGCGCCATGATCGAGTCGATCGAAGGCAAGCGCGGCCTTCCCCGTCATCGGCCCCCTTATGTTGCTCAGGTCGGCATCTTCGATCGGCCGACGCTCGTCAACAATGTCGAGACGCTCTACTGGATTCCGCAGATTCTGGAGAAGGGAGCCGAATGGTTTGCTTCGCAGGGTAAGGGCGATTCAAAAGGTATGCGGTCCTATTCGGTCTCGGGAAGGGTCAAGAACCCTGGTGTCGCTTTAGTGCCGGCCGGTGTTACGGTCCGCGAGCTGATCGAGCATTGCGGCGGCATGCTGGATGGTCACGAATTCAAGGGCTATCTGCCGGGCGGTGCATCTGGTGGCATCCTGCCCGAAACCATGAGCGACCTGCCCCTCGACTTCGGCCAGCTTGAAAAATACGGCTGCTTTGTTGGCAGCCATGCCGTTGTCATATTGTCTGACAAGGACGA
>JAJFHK010000166.1 GCA_021775655.1 Filomicrobium sp.
TCGGCCGGTGCATCGAGACCGGAATTCTCTGCAGGATCTGCGGCGTTATTCATTTCTTCCATGATTGCGGATGGAGAGGAAGCGCCGGTTTCGCGCAGGGCGGCGGTGGTCGGATCTTCGCCTCCGCCAATGTTAAAGACCCAGATCAGCACGACCACGATAGCTGCACCAAGTGCAAAGGCGGCGTTGCGGCCAGTCATTGCCGAGCGCAAATCCTCTCTCTTGATTCTGCGTATCGAACGGTTTGCGTCAGCAAAACGTTGACGGAACTTTTCGCGGAACTGCCCTGAACGTGTCATCAGTGGCCTCCTACGACAGATGAAATGGAGTAGAGCTCGACTGGCATGACGACCAGATTCCAGGCAACCCTCAGGCAGACAAGCAGAACAAGTCCCGCCAGCAGGAAGCGCAACTGCTCGCCTTTAAGCTTTTCACCAGCCACCGCCCCAAACTGGGCGCCAATAACCCCGCCGATCATCAAAATTAGCGCGAGAACGATATCGACAGTGTAGTTTTCCACGGCGTGGAGAACGGTTGTGACGGAAGTGACAAAAAGGATCTGGAATAGCGAAGTACCAACAACCACGTTGGTGGGGACCCGAAGGAGATAGATCATGGCCGGTACGATAATGAAACCGCCGCCGACGCCCATTATTGCCCCTAGCAGGCCGACGATCGCGCCAATCAAAAGGACCGGGATGGCGCTGATATAAAGCTTCGAGCGGTGGAAGCGCATTTTCAACGGCAGGCCATGAATCCAACTATGCTGACCGGGTCGGCGCGCGGAAACCGCAGACCCGGAGCGCGCCTTACGCATCGTATTCAGGCTTTCGATCAGCATCAGCGCGCCGATGATGCCAAGGAAGACCACGTAAGCGAGTGAGACGAACAGCTCGAATTGGCCAAGTTGGCGCAGCTCCTTGACGATTTGCACGCCAACGACCGAACCGCAAATGCCGCCAGTCAGCAGGACAATGCCCATCTTGATGTCAACGTTGCGGCGCTGGTACTGGGCAATTGCACCTGACACCGACGATGCCACAATCTGGGCGGCCTCGGTGCCGATGGCCACAGCAGGCGGTATGCCAGAGAAGATCAGAAGCGGCGTCATGAGAAAGCCACCGCCGACGCCGAACATGCCCGACAGAAAGCCGACTGCGCCGCCCATGCCCAAAAATACCAGGACGTTGACCGGCATCTCGGCGATCGGAAGATATAGGTTCATGTCCGTCGTCCGGTTCGGGCCGGTCTACCGGCGCCGTCTTAATTCTTCAGCGATGTTGCTATTCTCGATAGACAGGAGGCGGAAATACTCCGCGAGCCAATCCTGAAAACTTCGTGTCGCAAAAGCCGTCGGTGAAGCGTGGCGTCTCTACTCATTGAGACGCGTCAAGTACGCTCACCGTGGCACCCGATCAACACACGGCACAGGAGGCTGCAAGCGTGGAATTCCACCCTGGCCCATCTATCGCCGATCCGGGCCGGTCGGGTCAATGCGTCGTTCTGCTCGAAAGGTATAGATTTAAGCGATCAGAAGACAGGCAATAGCTAATTAGAGCGCACCGGCGCGCGACTCTCTTCTAGCGATTACGGAATGCGCGAAGGCCATTTGACTTCGGCCCTCACGAATTGCCGAGTGTGTCGTTTACTTCTTTTTCAGTTCGTCGCGAATTTCCATCAGAAGTGCTTCGGTCGCTGTTGGTCCAGCAGGAGCGACTTCTTCCTCTTTTTCGAATTGTGCGCGCATCGCATTGACGGCCTTCACGAGCATGAAGACAGCGAATGCAACGATGAGGAAGGAGATCACGTTGTTGATGAACGCGCCGATGTTCATCGTCACTGCTTCCTTGTCTCCGACTGCATCCGCAAGTGTCCACTTAATGTCGGAAAAATCGACCCCTCCGAGAGCCAATCCGATCGGCGGCATTATCACGTCCTTTACAAGCGATGAGACAATAGTTCCGAATGCGCCGCCGATGATGATACCGACGGCCATGTCTACCATGTTGCCTTTGACCGCGAATTCGCGGAATTCTGTGAGCATTCCCATTGTTCTGAACCTTCCCGAGGAGTTTCTAGAATTTCGTGTCACCCGGGCGGTAGAGATAGGTCGCACGCAGTGGCCGCCTAGGAAGCAGGCGGAAGTTATGCGAACATTGAAATTTGGGCAATGAGCACCAGAATATATGAGTTTTTGCTCATTCTTTATGACCGTAACCAATGGTCGGATGGCTATGTTTCTTCGAGTTCAGCCCCGGGTGCTACTTCCAAATTAAGAGCAGCAGCCAACAGGGCGCGCGTGTATCCCTCTTTTGGTGACTCGAAAATCTGCTGTGAAGTGCCTTCTTCAACCACCTTGCCAGCACGCATGACAATCACATAGTTGCATAGCGCACGCACCACCCGCAGGTCGTGGCTGATGAATAGATAGGCAAGGTCGCGCTTTTGCTGAAGGCCGCGAAGCAAGTCGACAATTTGTGCCTGCACGCTCATATCGAGGGCACTGGTTGGTTCGTCGAGCATGATAAAATTGGGTTCCAGCACCATTGCGCGAGCAACAGCGATGCGCTGACGCTGACCACCGGAAAATTCGTGCGGGTAGCGGTCTTGCGAATCCGGATCGAGGCCGACTTCGGCAAGTGCCGCGCCCACGCGTTCGCGGCGGGATTCATAGTCGAGACTCGGCTGCTGGATGATCAGCCCTTCCTCGATGATCTGACCAACGGAAAGGCGCGGCGAAAGGGAACCATAGGGATCCTGGAAAACGATCTGCATCTCTTTGCGCAGTGGGCGCATCTGGTTCGAAGTCAGTCCGTCGATGTTGCGGCCCATGTAGATGAGAGGGCCTGTCGACGCGATTAATCGCAGAAGGGCACGACCAAGCGTCGTCTTGCCTGACCCGGACTCGCCAACGACACCGACGGTCTGGCCTTCGCGTAGCTCGAGCGAGACGCCGTCAACCGCCTTGACATAATCGGTCGTGCGTTTGAGGAGCCCGGTTTTGATCGGAAACCAGACCTTGAGATCATCAGTCTTGAGGACAACGGGTGCGCCAGTATCGTATGCACCTGGCTCGCCCTTCGGCTCGGCGGCAAGCAGGTGCTGCGTGTAGGGATGCTGGGGATCGTTGAAGATCGATTCAGTGTGCCCTTCCTCGACGATTTTGCCCGACTTCATCACATAGATGCGGCGCGCCATCTTACGTACGATGCCAAGGTCGTGGGTAATGAGCAAAAGGGCCATACCCATTTCGCGACTTAGATCTTTGAGAAGTTCCAGGATCTGGGCCTGAATGGTGACGTCGAGTGCAGTCGTCGGTTCATCGGCGATCAACAAGTCAGGCTCGTTGGCGAGTGCCATGGCGATCATAATTCGCTGGCGCTGACCGCCTGATAACTCATGAGGAAAAGCCTGCAGACGGCGCTCGGGCTCGCGAATGCCGACTTTGTACAGCAGTTCAAGCACGCGGGTACGGGCTTCTGCATCGTCGAGCCCGCGGTGGACTTTGAGGACTTCACCGACTTGTCTCTCGATGGTGTGCAGCGGATTGAGCGAGGTCATCGGCTCCTGGAAGATCATGGAGATTCGTCGGCCACGGATTTCGCGCAATTCTTCTTCGGTCGATGCCAGCAAATTACGGCCCTGAAAGAAGATCTCACCCGACGGGTGAGAAGCAGCCGGATAGGGTAGAAGCTTAAGGATGGACAGCGCCGAAACGGTCTTACCGGAACCTGATTCTCCAACTATTGCGACGGCTTCGCCGCGGGCGATTTTGAATGAGATGCGATCGACGGCAAGCGTCTTGTTCTTGCCTTGCGTGAAGGCGACCGAGAGGTTTCGGACCTGAAGGAGTGTTTCGCTGGAATTCATCGGTGCCGGCCCCTCACTTGAATGTCTTGCGCGGATCGAGGGCATCACGGACCGCTTCGCCGATGAAGATCAACAGCGACAGCATGATGGCCAGTGCGAAGAACCCGGTTAGGCCTAGCCACGGTGCCTCCAGATGCTTCTTGCCTTGAAGCAATAGTTCGCCAAGGGAAGCCGAGCCTGGTGGCAGGCCGAGACCCAGGAAGTCGAGTGCGGTCAGTGCTG
>JAJFHK010000167.1 GCA_021775655.1 Filomicrobium sp.
CACAACGGGCAGCCATTGTCATTGGTCTGGTTTCAGCCGCGCCGCGCGGTTCGTGCCGCGCTGCACCGGCCGTTTTTGTTGACGATACTGATCCTGTCTGCCCTGTCGGGGCTGACTCAGTTGGCATCGTCATTGACCGGCGAGCCCACCTTAGCATTCGAAGTTGATCTGCCAGTCGTGTTGTTGGTGACCGCGGTTGCTGCGCTGTTGGGGATCGCGGGGTTGTACATTTCAGCATGGATCACGCAATCCGTCGGCGACAAGTTGGGAGGGCGGGCCCAGGCGGGCGAGTTGCGTTTCGCATATGCGTGGTCAGCCATTCCGCAAATCGCCTTGAGTGCATGTGCCGCGCTGATTGTGCTGGGTTCGGCACTCTATGCTCCGCAACTCATCGATGGACCAGGCACGCCCAGTAGCTCTATTGGCAGTCTTCTGGATGTGGTCTTACTCGTTGGGGCGATCTGGAGTCTGATTGCCTTGGTTACGATGGTGGCCGAGATACAGTGTTTCAGTCTTCAAAGAAGTTTTCTCAACATCGTGCTGACGACACTCATCATAATGTGCGTTGCGCTTCTTGTTCGTGTGTTTCTCTTTCAACCGTTTTCTGCGGCGTCGATGTCAATGGCGCCGACCCTTCAAGCTGGTGACCATGTTTTCGCAAACAAGTTCAACTACGGCTACGGGCGACACTCATTTCCATTTTCGCTGGATGTGCTGGGCGGCAGATGGTTCGATGCACCGGCTCAATATGGAGACGTCGTTGTTTTCAATAAGTCCTCAAATAGCGGCGGCGTTACCTATATCAAACGCATCGTAGGGTTGCCGGGAGATACCGTAAAATTGACGGCAGGCGTCCTCAGCATTAATGGCACGCAGGTCCCAAAGCGCGCCACCGGCACCTATAAGTTAGATCTTGGTCAGGGCCGAACGGAGAGTGCCGAGGTGTTCGCGGAAATGCTTCCCAACGGCGCGACCTACAAGATACTGGACGCTAAAAAAGAAGGTGCATTCGACACGACCGTCCCTGTTGTCGTGCCCGTTGGTCACTACTTCGTTCTCGGTGACAATCGCGACAATTCGTTAGATTCCCGGATCAATCATTTTGGGTTCGTTGGCCAACAGCAACTCATCGGCCGCGCCTCCCTGATCTGGTTTGCGAAGCGCTGGGATCAGACCATGAAGTTGATCGAGTGATCGAGAATTCAGGATACGCCCGGTTTCGCACAGCTGCCAAGCGACCAGACCCGTGTGATTGCGGCCTTCGCCGGGATGACGGACCGCGGGGGTGGCTGCCACTGTCGATTTCGTTGCTAGCTCAAATTGGCTTTGTCACGACGGCGTGGCGGGCGTAGTCGCGCAGGATGCGTTCGAATTTCAATGTGCAGCCGGTGCGATCAGCAAGAGCCTGAAGTTCCGCTTCCAGGCTGGGTCGGGGCTTGACGGAGAACTTGGCAAGCCAAGCGACGAGGCCCTTCTTGAACAATTTCGGCAATTTCTCCTGCTGTCCGAAGTCGACGACGTGTAATGAGCCACCAGGCTTAACGGCCTTGAGGCCTTCTCGAATAGCTTCGCGCCACGGCGGGATCATCGACAGCGAATAGGAAATGAAGACCCGGTCGAAGCCCTCGAGACCAAATAGTTCTTGGCTGGAAAAGTCCGCCGCATCACCCTCGTCGACCGTGATCTTACCGTTGAGCTTGGCACTTGAAACGTTGGCGCGTGCCGTCTCCAACATCATCGTCGAGATGTCGAAGCCATAGAAGTTCGCCTTCGGGTATCGACGGGCAGCCTGAATCAGGTTTCGGCCCGTGCCACAACCGACTTCGAGAACCGTGCCACCATCGGGCGGGCTCAACTCGTCAATCAGCGTGTCGCGGCCGAGCAGGAAGTATTTCCGCGTCGCATCGTAAATGTAGCGCTGGTAGCGGTAGATGCCGTCCATGTGGCGACCGGCATCTTCTGCACCCTGGTGTGTTGCTGGCAACGACCCGCCTCCTTAGCTGGCAATCAGCGTCGCATCGTGTAGCGGTGGAACCCGCCGTAGATCGATGAGCGGTCGCGTAGTGTGAATTCGCGGCAGGTTTCCTCATCGTAATCGAACCGATTGAGGATCTCGTCGGGAATGCGGCCAGGCAGGATGCTCGGTTCACCAGCCGTGCGGAATATAACCCGGCCACCTGGGCGACAGGTGCGCGCAATCTGGGTCCAATTGTCGGTCAGCTGGTCGTCGGTCATCCAGTCCTGAGCGTCGAGCAGAACGTAGGCGTCAAACGACTGTTCGTCGCTATTGCGCAGATGCTCGGTGAAGCTTTCGTGGACGACAGAAACATCTTCGGAGCGGCTCTTCACCTTCTCATACTGTTCGCGTTGCAGATACGGAGGTAGCGGACCCGTTGCGCCAGTGGCGTAACGGCGGCCGAATGCCTGCCAAGCGAAGTAATTTTCGCGCAGATCGAAGTCACAGGCGAGGCGACTCAGGCGCTCGTGCAGAACTTCGGCCATGTGGTTCTTGTCGCCCTTGAGGGCTTCATACTGCGAAGGCGGTATGCCAAGCCCGAAGAGGGCTGATGGCTTGTTGATCAGCCAGCGAATGTGGCGCTTCTTGAACAATGGAGCCAATTCGTTATCGAAAATCGCGCGCTGCTCCGCCATCGATTTGGCCCTGAGCATCTTGCGCGGGTTGGCGCCATGCATGCGTGCAAGCAGGTGGCTGGCGCCGATGAATGAGCCAAGCAAGCCATGTCGATATAGGTTCTTGCCGAAGTAGCTAACGCGGCGGCGGCCCATTCGGTCGCGCGATTCCCAGTACTTGCGGGTGTCGGCGTCGAGGTGTTCCTGGAGATAGGTGAAATAAGCGCGGACGTTTTCGCTGGCGTCGGCTTCAGCGAAGAAGCGATGGAAGGCAGCATAATTCGGCAGAAGTTGGAGGGCCGCCAGCTTCAGCTTATTCAGGGCGATGTGAGCTGGATTGAGGTCAATCGCGGTGACGTTGACGTCGGCGGCGGTCAGGTAGCTCATGATGTTGCAGCCGCCCGACGCGATGGCGATGATGTTCTCATTGTCTTTAAGTTGCAGCGCGTCGATATCCACGACCGGGTCTTCCCAAATTTGGGGATAGACAAGGCCGGAAAATGCCATTGTGAACAGGCGCTCCTGAACACCTTCTTTCGATGTCGCTTTGTGGCGATGGACTGCCTGAGTGAGCTTCTTGTTCTTCACCCCGAACCGACGCGGACGGTCAGTGGCATGCGTGCTGTCCCGTAGCGATACCATTGTTTCTCCCAGGGCCTCATCAATGTTGTTTTTCAAACGCCAGCCACGGCGAGCACCGGGCCAGCCTGGCCGGCTCGAAACCGTTCTGAACTGAAGTATTTAGGCGATGGCCCTTTCATTGCCATCGTTCGGCGCAAAGGCCAACGGACAATGTGTAGCACAAGGAACTCGCCAGTATGGCCGATTTAACCCTTTGGGGCCGCATTCTCAAGCCCAGCGCTGGGTAGTGCACGCGATCTTCACGTTCGGCGGGCAAGCTTCCGGGATATTCCCATGCACCTTCCGCGGCATAGTCTTGCAGGACTTTCATTGCCCTAACCCCGGCAAGCTCCTTGGAAACCTTTATCAATCAGGCTCTTGACCTCGTGCGGCAGCATCTGGCGCTAGCCGAGCCGCTTGTTTTTGCGCTCGGGTTTGCAGAAAGCATGGTTTTTTTGTCGCTGCTGGTACCGTCCTCGGCACTTTTCGTTGGCATTGGTGGAATACATGCGGCGGCGGGTGGGGAATTTCTCACAGTGTGGCTGGCCGCGTCGGCGGGTGCTGCCATCGGCGATGCAACCACCTTTGCTATCGGACGCTATTTCAAGCGCGACATCGGTGGCCTTTGGCCGCTTCGCACGCGACCGCAATGGTATGTGTTAACGCGCATTTTCATGAAGAAATATGGATTGGCGGGGGTCTTCGTCAGCAAGTTTGGCGGCATGATACGCCCTTTTGTCCCCCTGGTGGCGGGAGCGATGGGGATGCGATGGGGCCGATTCATGCTTGTTAGTCCATTGTCCTGCATGGCTTGGTCGGGAGTATTTCTTGCGCCGGGCTATGTCTTGACTACGGCCTTCGGTTAGGTCCACAAAGGCGGCTTCGGAACGCGCCGCTTGCCAATGAGTAGCGTTCAGCCGCGTTCAACGCATTTCGAATTCACGACAAACCAAGCCTGGAGACGACCGATGGCCGCCCGCACCGCTCGCGCCGCTGAAACCCGCAAAAAGAAGAATGACCGCCGCATTTCGCGCCCCAAACAGACCCGGAGCCAGGGAAATACCAAAGGCGTGCGCAATCAACTGCGCAAGCAGTCATTGCTGAATGCGGGCCGGGAAGAAAGCTGAGGGTTTTCTCCAGCTTCATACCTACAGGAAGAAATCACCCGCTGTCAGGTTCACGCCGCCGGTCAAGTCGATGATCAAGTCGATGATCAAGTCGGCACGACCATCGCCGTTGATATCGCCTTCAACTCGCGTAAGGGTGCCGATCTTGCGGATATGCAATTCACCCGCCGTACGCGAGAACGCATCGTCACCGATAAACTTGAAACGCTGATTGCCGCCGAGTGTCGTATTGGCATCGATGGTGCGCAGGTCAATGTCGTCCTGGTTCTTGCGGAATCCATCAATGCGGTCGTGAAGCGCGCCACGCGATTCTTGAATTCGATTGTAGTCGAACCGGTCTCGGTTTGCGCCGCCATTTAGAATATCGCGACCGATGCCTCCCGTGAGCACATCGTTGCCGCTGTCGCCGAAAATGAGGTCGTTGCCATTGTCGCCGAACAGGAAATCGTTCTGATTGCCTCCACGCATGATATCGTTCTGGTTACCGCCGAAGAGGCGATCGACACCGAAATCGCCGAACATTCGGTCAATGCCATTTTGACCGCGGAGGATGTCGTTTTGATTGCCTCCACGAAGGATGTCGTTCTGATTGCCACCGATTAGGCTGTCGTTGCCGTCCTGTCCGAATAGCTGATCGTTGCCAGATCCACCGCGAAGAATGTCATTGCCTTCGTTGCCGAAAAGCATATCGTTGCCGCTGCCGCCATCGAGAATGTCGTTACCACCGGCTACGACGACTCCGATGAAACTGGTTGGATCAAAGTCGCCGTGAACGACATCGTTGCCGCCGCGGCCGAATATCTGATCGTTGCCACCTGTCAAGGT
>JAJFHK010000168.1 GCA_021775655.1 Filomicrobium sp.
CGCAAACTCCTCGCGCGTCCACTCGAATCGGTGATCAGCGTGTCGCATCTGCCCCGGTGTCATACCCTCAAACTTCGCATTGTACTCACGGTTGGGAGTCGTAACGACGACATGCTCCGGCTTGGCAAATTCAAACAACGCCCGTTCAAGCGCACTCAGCCTGTCGGGATCGAGATGCTCGATCACTTCAACGAGGGCAGCAGCATCAAACCCTTCGATACGCTTGTCGCGGTAGGTGAGCGCCCCGTGCAGGATTTTGATCCGCTCCTTCTGCCGCTCCGACATTGTTTCAATTCGTAGCCTGCGCGCAGCGTTGTCGAGACTGCTCGACGAAACATCGATACCGATTATTTCCTTGAACTGGCGTTCACCCATCAACCGCTTCAGCAATTTGCCTGAACCGCACCCCAGATCGACAACCCGGCGAACACCTAGCTCTTTGAGTTTTTCGGCAACGGTATCGAGGCGCAATTCGTGCAACCGAATTGGTTTCTCAAGCGCCTCTTCTGCCGCATCCTTGGGCGCTTCGCGCGGCTCTCCACCGGCATCGATCCCACCATCACCAGTTCCCGGCGAGACGCCAGCTCCAGTAGCGGCGACCGCTTCGGCTGCCTCTTCCGCAACGGCTTCCTCAACCGCGAGGCGGGCTAAGACTTCACGTGTCCACGAACGCTTGAAGCGCAGGTAACGGTTGGCGATCATTTCTTTCTCAGGATGTCCGCCAAGCCAACTCTCGCCTTTCGCGACGAGCTTCTCCAACTCGTGGCGGTCAACGAAATAGTGCTTCTGTTTATCGAGCACAGGGATCAGCACGTAAAGATGGGACAACAGATCGCTGAGCTTCACCGTGCCGGTTAGAGTTAGCGCGACGTAGGGGCTCTCATCCCAGCCATCTCCAAGATAGGAAAGTTTATCGTCCAGTGCGATTGGTTCGCTTTGGACCTCGTAGCCCAGTGGCTGAAACAGCCGCGCAATCATGTCTTCAGCCCCACGCACCGGCAACGGCATTACACGCGCTGACAGTGGGATTGCAGTTCCAGCGAGATTCGGCCGTTCCTTCGATGATCCGTTCAACGCATTCCGCAGTGTTTTGGCAATCGCAACCGACAGAAAAGACGATGCTACATAAGGTCGGTCGCTGACATACTGGTCGAACATGCCCTGGGCACCACGCCCTTTGCCGCGAACGAGCGCCACAGGGTCGATGTCGAGCAGCATGGCGAATGTCGCCTTCGCATCCGTCGCCTCGGGATAAAACAGTAAGGCTCGGCCGAACGACATCGAAACCTCGTGCATGCGCTCAGGATTTTTGTGAAGGAGGAATCCGAGGTCGGTGCCTGGCTGATGTGTCGTCGTAATCGTCAGGAGCATAGTCGGAACCGTTATGGTGGAGAAAACAAATTCCGGCTATTTGCAAAATCTTGGCGCTGATCGTCACTGGCACCGCACAACACTGCAAGTAGCCGTGTTAGTACGGCCTGTCAGGCATTTCCGCATCATACAAGAAGTCATCGGAAACGTAGCGTTCCGGCTCCGGCACATCGGATACAAAGCTCTTTAGCTTCTCGAGGCCGCGCGGCACCGGACCGCCATAGGCCCAATCAAGAAGCTCCACCGTATGCGCAATCGGTAAATCCATGCCTTTTTCGAGGTGCGCGATGCAACCGATGTTTCCGGTGGCAACTAGATCCGGCTTCGCCTTGCGGATATTTCCGACTTTACGGTTCCGCAGTGTTGTTGCGATCTCCGACTGCAGGATGTTGTAGACGCCTGCCGACCCGCAGCAGATATGACCTTCCGGCACTTCAGCAACCGTATAGCCAGCCTTGCTCAAGAGTTCTTTTGGCTCATCCGTGATGCGCTGCCCATGTTGCATGGAGCAGGCCGAATGGTAGGCGACGCGCAATGAGGAATAACGTTTGGGCGGCCCCAGATCGTAGTCAACAATAAACTCGGTGACGTCCTTGGTAAGTGCGGTGATTTGCCTTGCCTTATCTGCGTAGGCTTCGTCATGACGCAGCATGTGCGCGTAATCCTTGACTGTCGTCCCGCAACCCGATGCGTTGATTATGATAGCATCCACCGGTTCACGGCTGATCTCCTTGAACCATGCATCGACATTCCTGCGCGCTGCATCCAGTGCTTCTTCTTCCCGTCCCATGTGGTGGACAAGCGCCCCGCAGCAGCCTGCACCGGCAGCGACCACCACCTCGACACCGCGTCGCGCCAGGAGCCGGATTGTTGCATCATTGATGTCGGGACGCAGCACCTGCTGTGCACATCCCGCGAGCAGGATAACGCGCGCACGGCGGCGCATATCCGATTGCGCGGTGCCAGGACCCTCATACTTTGGAGTCGTTGGAATTTTATCAGGTGCCAATTCCACCATCGCGGCAAGCGCATCGAGTTTCAGCCGCCGCATAATATTAACAAATGGCCGCCCCAGCGGGGCGAGTTTCAATGCAAACCGGAATCGCTCAGGATAGGGCACGACCTTCGCCAGCACCGATCTCACGAATTTTTCGGCAATCGATCGACCGCCCGTCTCCTCGATGTGAACGCGTGCGATGTCGACCAGATGCATATAGTCGACACCGCCGGGACAGGTGGTCATGCATGACAGGCATGACAGACACCTGTCGACGTGGTGCTGCACTTCAGACGAAGCAGGTCGATCATTCTCTAGCATGTCTTTGATGAGATAAATCCGCCCACGCGGAGAATCCCGCTCATCGCCGAGGACCACATACGTCGAGCACACAGCCGTACACAATCCGCAGTGCACGCACCGGCGCAAAATTCGCTCCGCCTCCTCCAACTTGGGATCGGTCAACTGTTGAGGCGTAAAGTTCGTCTGCATCGAATGGCCTTTGGTCGGAGCGCTTTATCGCAACGAAGCGAGACAACACTAAAGATTGGCGTACATTCGGCCGGGGTTGAGCAGCCGGAATGGGTCGAAAGTCGTTTTCAGGCCGCGAATGATCCGCTCTGCCAGCGGAGATTGCGGCTGGAATACTTCTACTGAGGAACGCACCGACTGATCAGCCCGGATAAGGGTGGCATGGCCGCCATGAACGGCAACCGCCCTTCGAATGTCCGATGCTCCAGCGTCTGCGCTTGCTGGAACTTCCACCCAGATGCGCCCGCCTGACCAATCATAATAGACCTCTGCCGGCATATGCCTACGGATCGCGGCAACCACTTTCGGACCCATCATCGGAGTTGCCGAGATACGCCACAAGCAAGACTCTTCACTAAAGGGCAGTACCGAAAGACGGCGTAGTTCATTCCAGAATTCCAACGACGCCGTCGACCCGATGATGATCGGCTCACCGTAGACCTTAAGCTCCGCGCGCATAGCAGCCGAACGGTAGTCAACTGATTTCTCGAAGTTCTCAAGTCTGAGTGCCGTGATCGATTGTCCTTGTTCTGCCAAAACCGCGGTTTCAAGACGGGCGGCAACCGATTGAGGCAGATGCGCGGTCCCTGAAACTTCGTAAGGGAGGCGCATTGCTGCACACATCAGCTCGACACCGATGTCATCCGGCAATCCAAGATAGACGAGCGTTGCCGTTTTCTCCGGTGCTGGCAACACCTTGAAGGTTACTTCCGTCAACACCCCAAGCGTGCCCCAGCTACCAGATAGGCCCCGACACAAATCGACGCCAGTAACATTCTTCATCACACGGCCACCGGAACGAAACAATTCAGCCTGCCCCGACACAGCTTCGATTCCAAGCAGGTGGTCTCGCGCTGCTCCAACGGTAATACGTCGGCTCCCTGACGAGTTCGTTGCAAACACCGACCCGATGGTTTGACTGCCGCGGGCTCCACCAACCGCTGGACCGATATCGCACGGTTCAAACGCCAGCATTTGGTTATTCCCAGCAAGCTCAGCCTCGATTTGAGCCAACGGAGTACCAGCATGCGCCGACATCACAAGTTCGGTTGGCTCATACATCCAGATGCCATGCATTGAGGCTGTCGAAATAGCGCCGGCCGTCTGCATCGGCCTGCCAACCCGCGACTTTGAACCGGATCCGAGGATCTCGACTGGAAGCTGTTTTTCAACGAACGGAGCCAGCATCGACTGCAGCTCCCAAGACGTCGCCGCCCGCAAGGTCTCGCTCAAGTCTGTCTCCCTTAGGCCACGTTTGGCATGCCGGTTTCGGATAGCATTTCGAGCGGGAACACCTTGCCTGGATTGAGCAACCAGTCCGGATCAAACACAGTCTTGATGCGCATTTGCAAACCAAGGTCCGTTTCTGAAAATTGCGTCGTCATCAGGTCGCGTTTCTCGATACCGACACCATGTTCGCCAGTCAGGCACCCGCCGACTTCGACGCACAATGTCAATATCTCGGCACCGGCTTGCTCAGCCCGTTCGGCCTGTTTTGGATCGTTTGCCTCATAGAGGATCAGCGGATGCAGATTGCCATCTCCCGCGTGAAAGATATTTGCGACTTTCAAACCATGAGACGTGCAGATTTCGCCGATCCGCCGCAACACTTCCGGTAGCTGCGAGAGAGGGATCGTACCATCCATGCAATAATAATCGGAAATGCGTCCAATCGCGCCGAAGGCGGATTTCCGCCCCTTCCAGATCTTCGCGCTCTGGGCTGCCCCCGAACTGATCTGTACGGTTGTGGGCGCAAATGGCTCGGCAATACTCGCAATGCGTCCGAGCAGATCGTTGATTTCATCTTCAGAGCCTTCGACCTCAACGATCAAAAGCGCTTCGGCGTCCATTGGATAGCCAGCCTTGGCAAAGCTTTCGCAAACTTCGATCGCTGGTTTATCCATGTACTCGATTGCAACAGGTATAATTCCTGAAGCGATAATTGCGGAAACACACCCGCCTGCAGCCTCAACAGATGGGAAGCCGATCATCATTGGCCGCGCGGCCTCAGCCGATTTGATAATCCGAACCGTTGCCTCTGTAATCATGCCGAACTGACCTTCTGACCCGACCATCAGCCCGAGCAGATCGTAACCTTCCGCATCAAGATGCGCTCCACCGATTTCCAATATTTCGCCGTCCATTAAGACGACTTTCATGCCGAGCACGTTGTTTGTCGTTACGCCATATTTGAGGCAATGCGCTCCCCCGGAATTCATGGCGAGATTGCCAGCCAACGTGCAAGCGAGCTGGCTTGATGGGTCGGGTGCATAAAAGAAGCCCTCACCGGACACCGCATTCGAGATGCCCAGGTTGGTAATCCCGGTCTCGACACGTGCGAATCGATTGTCGTAATCGATTTCAAGGACATTGTTCATCCGCGATACACCAACAACAACAGCGTCTTCGAGCGGCAATGCACCGCCGCAAAGCGACGTACCGGCGCCGCGGGCGACCACCTTGATCTTTTCCCCATGGCAGTAACGCAGCACTTCGGCGACTTCATCGGTCGTCTTAGGCAGAACCACCACAAGCGGCATCGCCCTGTAGGCATTTAATCCATCCGACTCGAACGTCCTGCGCCCGTCTTCATCAGCAATAACAGCCTCGGTTCCGGCGATTTTTTCCAGCTTTGCGACAATCTCCGACCTGCGCTCGATTATCGATTTGTCCGGCGGCAGCATCCTGAGGCTCATGGCGAGCATTCCTTGACCAAATTGCACCCACTTCAATCCCTGCAACCCGGCCACTTCTTTGGCAAGACCAATCAGGCGGTTTCCTTCGAGTTGGTGACGCATCTCAACGATAACACGATAGACTTATGCTATTATGGAATGGCAGCGGCAAACTTTCGCCGATCCGAAGCGCAATCCAGGTGAGTGAGGCAACACGAATGCAGAAAACTGGGTCTTCAAACGCAAAGGTTCCAAGCATGACCGCAATGACCGATCTAGAAATTTTCGCGCGTGTCGCCCGCACCGGCAATATGTCCGCCGCAGGTCGCGAAATGGGGCTCTCGCCAGCCGTTGTGTCGAAACGCATCAGCCTTCTCGAAGAGCGCCTTAATGCGCGGCTTTTCCAGCGCACCACCCGTCAACTGACCTTGACCGAAACCGGGGAAGGCTACTTCAAGCGGGTCATCGACATCATCTCGCTGTTTGAAGAAGCCGAAGACTTCGTCTCGCGCCGCAAC
>JAJFHK010000169.1 GCA_021775655.1 Filomicrobium sp.
TGTCATGCAGGTCGGCATACGTGCCCATGGCTCCCAGCAGGGGAAGCAATTCTGATCCGTCGAATTGGCCAACGCCTTGCCCTCCGGTGAAATAGTCGTAGGGGACGAAAAGGCGGTCATCGGATTCAGCGTCGTCGATGATGAATTCAACGTCGCCAATGGCGCCAGTGGTTCCGGTGAGGTTGGCGAGGACAAATCGATCTGCTCCAGCCCCGCCGATCGCCAGCGTTTTGCCGCCAGTTGAGATGATGGTGTCGTCACCGTCACCGCCTTCAAGGCGGGCTGTGTCACCGTCCGACGTGGGGCCTGAGCCACCAACAGCAAGGCGGGCATCGATCAGGTCATTGCCGCCGCCGCCTTCGGTGCCACGCATGTTGGCGGAAAGATAGATGCGGTCGTCCGAGCTGGTGCCAACGATCCATTCGGTGTCTTCGATCCACAGGCCTTTTTGGTCAGCTTCGGAGGTTTGGGCAAAGACAGTCGATGCGTTGACGGCATTGACGATGACGCCGCCTTCGATTTCGGCGAAGTCGACGATGTCGCCGCGATCTTCGGATGGAGCCGCGGAAGACTGGGCACCAAGATGGAAATCAAGCCCCTCGCGAATGAGATCGACGCCAGGACCGAGCTTGATGAAATCATTTTTGTCGCGCCATTCGAGGCGCTCAATCGATAACAGCCAATCTTCGCCAGTGGTATGTTCGACGACGAATTGCGCATTGAAATGCGGTAGATGATCAATGGTTGGCAGGCGGATGTAGAATGGACCGATCTGGTCGTAGACGACAGTGTCAATGCCGTCCTTTACGTACAAGAGGTTGAGGAGGCCGCCGTGATAAATGTGTGAGCCCTTGGACCAATTAAAGGTGTCGTCCCCGCTGCCGCCGTAAAATCGTTCGCGCTGAGAGATGTCCTCCTCGCCAAAGAATGTATCCTCGCCGCCGCCGCCGTGCAGAGCTGTGAAGCCGTTCTCAATTCGCAGCACCTCATCGGCGTTGGTGCCAAGCAAGGTTTCCCTGCCGGGCGATAGGCGTAGTCCGATCGGTAGATTGGTCGAGAGGTTGGTGCCGGCGTAGTGCATCAACGAGGCGATCAGCGAGGTTGAATTTAGCGCTGAGTTGGCTGTGAAGGGCAGTGCGAAAGCAGTGTAGGGGTAGGCTTCAGCATCGATCCGGCCGGCAAAGGAGGCCATCGTGGCCCATGTCGCGTCAGGATTGACGGAAGGCAAAGCGCGGCTGCCGCGCTGCTGGGGGGTGCCGATTATGTTGGCGAGTTCTGTCTCGTCAGGCTCGCGATACCGGGTGCCATCGTAGAATGCATTCAACGTTGCGAGGGTGGTCGTGCCGTTGGATCCCAGGACCCCGAGGCTTGGTTGCGCGCTGCCATTGAACAGTATGCGGGCGCCCTCGATGCCATACCATCGGGTCTGATTGACGAAGGCGGCGGGTTCATAGGTAAGCAGCAGATGGTCGCCGCCGAAAATTCCTATCCAACCTTCTATCGGAGCTCTTTCAACTCTAACGCGAGTCATGTCTCACTCTCCCAAGTTCTTTGAGAGCGGAGCTCAGGCCGCTAATGCCTGCAAATGTCTATAATTTATCCATGTTCTGGCCTGCCCCGCTCGCGATAAACTGTGTTCAGCCTAGACGCCAGTCAAATCAAGGTGCAATCAGGAATTCTCAACGCGAACAAAACCTTTGCGTGTGCTGTTGCCGATGAGGTACATCGGTGGGCTCGGTTCAGATACCTGCTGCTGTAGCATTGCGAGCCTCCAGGCAGCTTGCGTATTTTTGATCGGATATTATAACATCCGATGAGGCATGTTTAATGCCCGCAAACATAGTGACTTTGAACTTTCCGGTCCTCTTACGGTCGGGTCAATTCTTGGCAAAGCCATCCGGTGTGTAGGGTTCAATGGCGGAGGGAATGACGTGGAACGGCCACTCAACCCCAAGGACAAATTGGTGCTCGCAGCATTGCGGCGCTGTGGAAAACCTGTGAGTGCATACGATCTGATTGACGATCTCAAACCGGAGGGCGTGAAAGCGCCGCCGACTGTCTATCGGGCGCTTGGAAAGTTGATCGATGCGGGCCTTGTGCATCGACTGGAATCCCTGAATGCCTTTGTTGCATGCACCCATTCTCACACTTGCGAAGCGGTCGCGTTCGCGGTGTGTGACGACTGTGGGTCGGTTGCAGAATTTGAATCTCAGGAATTGTCAGGACTTCTCAAGGGCTGGGCGAAGAAAGCCCGCTTCGGATTGCGGCAGATGACATTGGAATTGCGCGGGTCGTGCGCCGCTTGTGCGAAAAAGGCCGGGTGATGCCGGCAATGACCGTTATGCGTCCTTACCGCATGGCAGAAAATTTTTTGGAGCTAATGCATGCTTTACATGAGCGCGCTTGAAAGAGTCGGAATGGCGGCGGCGGCTATTGTTGTCGTCTGGGTCGTGATCCTGTCTGCGATCTGGAGTTGATTGGCGTGCAGTCCGGACAAACGAAATGAAAGCAGCACAAACAGCGCCACGAATCGCGATCTCTAACGTGACTCTTGGTTATGAAGGGCATCCTGCCGTGCACCACCTGAGTGGTGAGATCGTGGCGGGTTCACTGACGGCTGTCGTTGGTCCGAATGGCAGCGGCAAGAGTACGCTGCTTAAGGGGATCGTCGGGTTGTTGAAACCAATCCATGGGGGCATCGAGATTGATGGCCTGGGCCGCGGCTCAATCAGCTATTTGCCTCAGCAGGCCAATATCGACCGAACATTTCCCATTTCAGTCGAGGAAATGGCGAGCCTCGGACTGTGGTCCCGTTGCCGGAGCTTCGGTGGTGTATCGCGCGGGCAGCGCGAGATGGTGGGGAAAGCCATTTCGGCTGTGGGTCTGGATGGATTCGAGCAGCGCACGCTCGATACGTTGTCGGGAGGACAGGTGCAGCGCGTTTTGTTTGCCCGAGTTCTGGTGCAAGATAGCCCGCTTATACTGCTCGACGAACCGTTTAACGCCATCGATGTCAGCACCGCGGCCGATCTGATGAATTTGATCGAGCGTTGGCACAAAGAGAAGCGGACGGTGGTTGCGGTGATGCACGACTTGGATTTGGCGCGTGAGCGTTTCCCCAACGCCTTGCTGCTGGCGCGGGAAAAAATCGCCTGGGGTGCGACGTCAGAGGTGATTACTTCAGCAAATCTTCTGAAGGCGCGTGCGATGTCTGAGTGTTGGGACGATGCCGCACCGTGGTGCGAGCGTGAGGCGGTTTGACTTGATGCTACCTTACGATTGGTTGCTGGCGCCGTTCGTCGAATTCTCCTTCATGCGGCGGGCGCTTGCTGGGTGTATTGCACTGTCGATCAGTGCTGCGCCGATCGGCGTGTTCATGATGCTGCGGCGCATGAGTCTTATGGGGGATGCAATTTCTCACGCGATCCTGCCCGGCGTAGCGGTAGGCTTTTTGTTGTTCGGCCTTGAGATCCTGCCGATGAGCATAGGCGGCATGATTGCTGGTCTTGCTGTTGCGCTGGCGGCGGGATTGGTGGCGAGGGGTACGGCGTTGAAGGAAGATGCAAGCCTTGCGGCTTTCTATCTGATCTCGCTGTCGTTGGGTGTCTTGATCGTTAGCGTCAAGGGATCGAGTGTCGATCTGATGCACGTATTATTCGGTACGGTATTGGCATTGAATGATGAGGCGCTGATTGTGCTGGGTGCGGCTGCAACGATAACGATTGCCGGGCTCGCTTTGATCATGCGGCCCTTGATTGCCGAGTTCGTTGATCCTGGTTTTCTCGCTGCCGTGCGTGGTCCGGGAGCGATTGCCTA
>JAJFHK010000170.1 GCA_021775655.1 Filomicrobium sp.
CCTCGGCGACCTCACGCGCTGGCTCGGCGAAAAGGCTGAGGGTCTTGGAGTTGAAATTTATCCAGGATTTGCCGCGTCAGAAATTCTGTTCGATGAAAACGGTGCGGTGGTCGGTGTTGCCACAGGTGATATGGGTGTGGGTGCTGATGGCAAACCCAAAGATGGTTACACACGCGGAATAGAGCTGCGAGGCAAGTACACGTTGATTGCTGAAGGCGCTCGCGGATCGTTATCGAAACGGCTAATCAAACACTACGACCTTGCAGGCAAAGACCCGCAGAAATTCGGAATTGGCCTAAAGGAACTCTGGGAAATCGACCCGGAAAAACACCAGCCTGGGTACGTCCAACACTCTTTCGGGTGGCCGCTGGACAATTCAACGGGCGGAGGCTCATTTCTCTACCACTACGGTGAAAATCTCGTCTCGGTCGGCTTCGTTGTTCATCTCAATTACGGCAATCCTTATCTCAGCCCATACGATGAATTTCAGCGTTTCAAGACCCACCCGTTGATTGCTGAAGTCCTCGATGGCGGCCGGCGCATCGGCTATGGCGCTCGCGCCATCACAGAGGGCGGCTGGCAATCGATCCCAAAACTTGCCTTCCCAGGAGGATGCCTGCTCGGCTGCGCTGCCGGCTTCGTCAACCTGCCGCGCATCAAAGGTTCACACAATGCCATCCACTCTGGCATCGAGGCTGCTGAGACTGTTGTCGAATCACTTGGCCGGGGCCACGCTCACGATGAACTATCCGGTTACGAAACCCGGATCCGCAGTGGAGCTGTCGGCAAAGATCTAAAGACAGTTCGCAACGTAAAACCACTGTGGTCTAATTTTGGCACCCTCGTTGGATTCACTTTGGCAGGAATCGATATGTGGGCGAATACCATTCTACCCCGCTTCGGTTTCGGATTTACACTCAAGCACCACAAGACTGATGCCACAGCGACCCATCGAACCGACCTTCACAGCCCCATCGACTACCCTCGTCCCGACGGCAAGCTGACCTTCGACAAGCTTACGAACGTTTCTTTTTCCGCAACCAACCACGAGGAGGATCAACCAGTACACCTAGTGCTGACAGACCCGTCGATTCCTATTGAGGTCAATCTGCCGTTATTTGCCGAACCCGCCCAGCGCTATTGCCCGGCTGGCGTATACGAAATTGTCCGCGACGAACAAGGCGCGCCCAGCTTTCAGATCAACGCGCAAAACTGCGTCCACTGCAAGACTTGCGACATCAAGGACCCCAGCGAAAACATAACCTGGGTCTGCCCGGAAGGCAGCGGCGGACCGAATTATTCTGGGATGTAACCGTGATTCGATTTGGGTTTGGTTGCAGAATCACGCCTGCTGTCCAGCGTCAGCAAATGGCAGGCGCTCTCCAAACCTCCGCCCTCCAGACGGCTGTGGGTAACTTGCAACACGCCGGCATAGCTTGCGACAAAGCCGCGCCACCACCGAGCGTTGCCCGATATTGCTCTCGAGCACTCTCGCCTTCACATCCACCTTGCTGATTTAATGGAATAAAATAAAACTTCCGCACTTCCGTTTCAAATCTTGCCCACACGACATTCACCTTGATTTGACTGCGTAGAATGGGCACGCCACGGGGGTATCGCCATCGTCTGGCCGTTTCAACGACATATCTGATCGCCAAGAGTTGGATTTTGTTGCTAATCTGCTCTGAATGCGCCGCCACGGGCGCTGCAATCGGTTCTGCAACTTGAGGGATTGCCGGTATGATATTTACACGCTCCCTGCGTGTCTCGAACGTCGGCCTACTGAGCTCACTGACTGTCATTGGCGCACTACTGGCACCAGTCCCCGCATTCGCATGGTCGAAGGGAGCGGCGCAAGCGACACGCTCACTTCCAGGCAGTTACCTCGCCGGGCGCTTCGCCCGCAGCAACCACGACACCGGCCAGGCTGCAGGCTTCTACCGCAACGCCCTTGTCCAGGATCCCGACAGCGGGATTCTGTTGGAACGCGCCTTCCTGATGGAAGCCTCCGAAGCGAATTGGGAGCGGGCTATCGAACTGGCCGAGGACGTCGTCAAGCGCCAACCTCGTCATCGCATGGCACGCCTGCTACTTGGGCTAAGGACATTCAAGTCCGGCGACTATCAAAAAGCCATCGAGAATTTCAAGGCCGCAGGCAGCGGCCCTATCGGCGAATTGACAAGCGTCATTACCCGCGCCTGGGTCGAGCAGGCCCGGGGTCGAACCATAGAAGCGTTGTCTTCGCTGACGCTGCGCAAACAAGCGGACTGGGCGCGCTTCTACTTGCGGTATCACCGCGCTCTCATCGCCGACCAGGCTGGCCGCACAACGGACGCGAAGCGAGCCTTTGAAAGCGTCTTCCAACAGGACAGCAAGACCCTGCGGACTGCGTTGGCCTATGCACGGAGCACCGCTGCAGCCGGCGATTACCGCCGCGCCAAGGGAATCCTGCGAACTCACCTGCGACAGTCAACTGGTGAAGACCACCCGCTGGCGGTTGCCCTGATGGATCAACTAACGCGCGGTGACAAAGTCACCACACTCATATCGGAGCCACAAGAAGGGCTCGCGGAAGTTTTCTACGGTCTCGGCGAAGCCTTGACCGGAGAAGGCGGCGTGTCGATTGGCATCCTTTATCTGCAGATGGCGCTCTACCTCGAACCGCGCCATCCTTTTGCCCTTGCCGCCCTCGCCAGCGCTTACGAATCCATGAAGCGCTTCGAAAAAGCAATCGACACTTATGACCGCATTCCGAGAGGCTCCGCGCTCCAACTCGCCGTCGATATCCGCAAGGCTTTCAATCTCAACGAACTCGAACGTATCGAAGAAGCCAAGTTACTCTTGGAAAAAGTGGCCGCCGACAATCCAGATAGCATCAAGCCCTATGATGCACTCGGCAATATCATGCGGGCGCGAAAGCGCTACGAGGAGGCCATTGGTTACTATTCCAAAGTCATCGAGCTTGTGGGGAAGCCTGAAGATAAAGACTGGGTCTATTATTATTCGCGCGGCACCTGCTACGAGCGGATCAAGCAGTGGGACAATGCCGAAGTTGATCTCCAGCAAGCTCTAAAGCTCGACCCTAACCAGGCTTTGACGCTGAACTATCTGGGCTATTCCTGGATCGACCAGAACATCAATCTGCGCGAGGGCATGAAGCTGATCGAGAAGGCCGTCTCATTGAAACCCGACGACGGCTATATCGTCGACAGTTTAGGCTGGGCCCATTACCGCACAGGCGATTATCAGGAAGCTCTCAATTATCTCGAGAAGGCGGTGGAGCTACGGCCAGAGGACCCCGTACTCAACGACCACCTCGGTGATGCCTACTGGCAGGTTGGCCGCATTCGCGAAGCCCGATTCCAGTGGGATCAGGCGCTCAGCTTGAAACCAGACCCAGATCTTGTTGGCCCAATTGAGAAAAAGCTTGCCGAAGGATTGCCTGTGAAGCGACAGGCGTTGGCCAACCCAAATGTCACCGGTAGCAGCAACGCGGCTCCCACCGCCGCAGCAGAGGCAAAAGCCTCCCAAGATGGCGTACCACTACCGCAACGTCGCAAATAATCAGCTGTCATTGCGGTCATCATGTTCCGTGAACGCGCCCGCGCCAAAGTCAACTTGACACTGCGCGTTCTCGGTCGTCGGCCTGATAACTATCACGAGATCGACAGCCTCATCTCGTTCGCCGAAAACGCGTTCGACGTCGTCACACTCGACCCCGGAAAATCGCCAGTCATTACCACCAGCGGTCCGTTTGCGAATGCAATTCAAGGCACGAATATTGTTGCGTCAGCCTTCCAGCAGCTAGAAGAAGTTGCCCCCCAACTCAGGCTCGGCGCCGTTCATATCGACAAGCGGCTTCCCGTTGCCGCCGGCATCGGTGGCGGCTCGGCGGACGCCGGCGCACTGCTGCGCGCTGTCGCCGCCGCCAATCCGGACATTGCAGGCGATATCGATTGGATGGCAATTGCAGCACGTCTAGGCGCTGACGTTCCCGTGTGCTTTGCTAATGTTTCCTGCCGTGTCACGGGCATCGGTGAGCGCCTCGAATTTTTGCCTCAGTTGGCACCTCTCAACGCAGTTCTCGTCAACTCGCTCGATACCGTACCCGCCAACAAAACTGCTCAGATCTTCGGTTTGCTCTCAGCCGGATCTTTGAGCGCAACCGACCCGTCGCGCGCGATACCTCCCCCAGCAAACCTCCAAGAACTTACAACCGTCATGTCGGAAATAGGGAACGATCTTGAACCCACCGCTCTGAATACATTTCCGCCGATAGCAAACGTTCTGGATGCACTACGAGCAACCGAAGGCTGCCAGTACGCCGCAATGTCAGGAGCCGGGCCGACCTGTTTCGGCCTCTTCGACAATTCCGAAAATACCGCAGCAACACTTGCGCAGGTACATCCAAATTGGTGGATCAAAGCAACGCAGCTTTGACACGGGGTTTGTCGCGAAATTCAATCGTTGGCGAACTCCGTTTAGTGCGCCCGTGAAATACAGAAAGCGATCACATCCTGCAGCGCTCGCTTTTCCTTGCAGTCCCTGAAAATCTCCATCGCGTCGCGAGCAATCGTTCCATACGAACGAGCGCGTTCAATTGTCGCCGGAATAGCATTGTGCTTCGCAATCAATGAAATCGCATGCTCAAGATCGCCATCGGAAATCTCGCCACCACCAATCGTCCGCTGCCAGAACGCGCGCTCCTCTTCGCCCCCCCGACGGAACGCCAGAATCACAGGAAGCGTTACTTTACCTTCCCGAAAATCGTCACCGACCGACTTCCCGAGGTTCTTCGAGTCACC
>JAJFHK010000018.1 GCA_021775655.1 Filomicrobium sp.
GCGCGAGCCTCTGGCGCAGTCGTTCCGCGACCGCATCGAAAAATCGGGCCCTGTTCCGCTATACGAAAGCCGTACCGCTGATGAAGCCCGCCAGATTATCGCCAAGCGGCTTGAGCATTATGCGGAAGAATCCGGCGGAGAACTGTCGGTTGGCGACCCGAGCGCATATTTCGGTCCTTCGTTCTTTGAAGAATTCGCAGGCCTTTCGACGCGACGTCTGTTGGAGCATGCACAGGCGCGCCTGCAAACCCTGACAACTCCAGCGACTGAAGACGAGGAGCCTGAAGGCGCCGGCGGCTTTATTTCGGAATTGGCGAAGGCCCTGGGCGGCTGGACTTCACCTGGCTCCGAAGCCGTGACCTCAATCGCACCGACAATCAATTATCGCGAGATCTGGGAGCCGTTCCATAGTCAGTTCGAGGCTGAGATGCCGTCGGACGACAACGAACTGATGGACAATCTGGTTGGCGCTTTGCCGCTGGCCGCACAGGAGTGGGACGGCGCCGTCAGTGTTCGCATCGAGCGTGTCGAGATCGCCGACGATTTGCCGGTCTTCGATCTATTTCTGAAGCACACTTCAGGGCTCGAGCAGACCTCGCGCATGTTTCTTTGCAACCGCCCCACCCAGGGGGGCGGATTGAAGAGGCAGCTCGAAAAGGTCCTGGCCGCGATGGGGTCGCGCCAGTGCTTCATCCTTCGTGCCTCTGATTTCCCACCGAATAAAAAGAACCAAACCGCCCAGGCATTCCGGAAATTCCGCGATGCTGGCGGACGCTCCCTTCTCGTACCGATTCCTGAGTGGGAACGCATGATCACGGTGCTTGAATTCTACGGCCGTCACCGCAACGACCCTGGATTCGGCCGCTGGTTTGCCAGTGCGAAGCTTCTGTCGAATGTCATTGCCATAATCCAGCTCCTTCGGCTCGATCTACTGGGACGTCAGCTGCCCGCCCAGGCGGACGGAAGCCGCCCAAGACAAAAGCCGCAGCTGCGTACGGTCAATGGTGGAGCTGAATTGAATGGCGAACTCGTAGCGCCCGATGCTGGCGTTGTTGACGCTGAGCCAGTTTCAGAATCGCCCTTTACGTCCGCCGGTGTTCCCGCCCTTGCACCGTGGGGTGATGCGACAGACGACGCCTCTCCGGTGCTGTCCGATGAAGACGGTATCGAAGAGGAAATTGACTGGAAATTCGATCCAGACGACCCCGAGGGAGGCCTCGACATTGGGCGCCAGCTAAGCGGAGAGGGTCGCCAAATTATGCTGAAGCGCTCCATTATGAAGCGCCACTCAGCGGTTCTCGGTGGTTCCGGATCCGGTAAGACGACCCTTGCGCTCTGTCTCATCGAGCAACTGCTTCTGCAGGGAATTCCCGCAATTCTGATCGACCGAAAAGGTGACCTTTGCTCGTATGCCAATCCGGACGTCTGGCGCACGCACCTCGATGAGATCGCAGAGCGCCACTCCATGCGCGAAAAGCTCGCCGATGCGATCGACGTTGCTGTTTATACGCCAGGGCGAGCATCCGGCCGGCCGATTTCCATCACGCTTCTGCCCAACGGCATTGCAGAGCTACCCGAGCACGAGCAGCAGCTCCTTGCCAACCTGTCTTCGGCAGCTCTTGGCGAAATGCTGCATCTTAAGAATTCGGCAACACACCAAAAGCAGTCCGGTACGCTGTCAGTTGCGCTGAAGATTCTCGGCAGCCGTTCGACCGCGGAAGTGACGCTAACCGACCTCATCACGTTGTTGGAAGACGAAGACCCCGAGCTGACTGATCAGACCCAGCGCATGGATCCGTCTGGCAAGATCCGTCGCGACTTGGTTGCTCAGCTCGACAGTTTGCGCCACCGCAATTCGGCACTCTTCGATGGCGGCGGAGAACCGATGAGCATGGAATCGTTTCTCGGTCTCGGTCCATTTGCGCGGTCCGGACGTACACGATTGTCGATTATCTATACCGGCTTCCTCGGCGACAACGAGAACATCCTCTTCTGGGTGTCCCAGTTCCTATCCGAAGCGCTGCGCTTCTGCCAACGCAACCCGAACGACGAGCTACAGTCGATCGTCATGTTTGACGAGGCGGATCTCTACATCCCCGCCAACGCGAAACCCGCGACAGCAGAGCCGCTGCAAAGCTTGTTGAAGCGAGCTCGCTCCGCCGGTCTCGGTCTGATGCTTGCAACTCAGTCACCAGGCGACCTCGACTATAAAAGTCGCGATCAGATCACCAGCTGGTTCATCGGCCGCGTTCGCGAAGATACCGCACTACGCAAACTCAAAGCCGCGTTCCAGAGTGAAAGCGGTCTGGACCCGGCGGCCGTTCTGCCTGGCCAGACGGTCGGCGAATTCCATCTCGTACAGGAAGGCAATGTCAGACCGCTGAAGGCCCAGCGCTCGCTGATAACCGCAGAACAGGTGCCCTTCGACCGCATTGAGCAGCTCGCACGCGAAACGCGCGGGCAAGACGAGAAACAGTTACCGCTGTTTGGGCGCAAATAGCATCAAATTCGAGGGCCGCGAGAATTTGCCGAACTGTCTAAGGCTTAAACCGTGGAGCTGTCTGGCAGCTTCACGGATCCGCCTATCGCCTTGAACAATGCGGCTCGACAAGTTACTAACGGATAATTGATGAGCAGCCGACTAACCCATTGGTTCGCAGGGCAAAGTTGCAAGGTCATGAGTTCCTTGCACAAAAAGAGACCTGCAATATAAATCATTGCGCTTGAACGGGATTTACTTGCAACTTGTCGCCCGGAGATATGACGATTCTGCAAAAATGAGGGTTTCAAAACTCTCTTTCCATATTATTGTTCATTGGTAAGGATGCGGATGATGGCCACGACGGCCGTTGTCAAGGGTCGCATTCCTAAGTAAGTGATGCGGGGTTCCGTGTGATGGCGACAAAGTCGTTCGTTATGGTGGTTCTGGCCACCTTGGCGGGTCCGGCGGTCGGAATTGGGTTGTTTGTTTTATTCAACAACCTTTGACGCTGGACTAGGCCAAAACAGCCCATTGATATCCTGAAGCCAATCGAGGACGGTATTTGTCCCTTCGATCGTAGCTTGGGCACTGAAAATTTGCCCACCGGGCCAGCGTTAATCTCCCCGTCCAATACCGCAAGCGCCCGCCGCTCGACGTGTAGCAGCTCCTTTTGAGAAAAGCCCATCGAGGTGGGCATCACTCACGGCTGTAACGCCTTGCTCACGCTTCCTCGCTAACATGCCTCCGATTGGAGATCAGCATGGGCGGCCGAAGCTTTTTCGTAGCGTTAGTAATTGTATCGTTCCTGGCCGGTTATCCTTATGCCGCGCTTATCCTCAATCGAATCCTCGGCACCAATACTTCCACACTCCTGGAACACGACGGTCGACATAGCGTTTTGACGATGGGTCCGAATGCGCCGCGCCCGGATTGGGTGCCAATGATGCCTCGAGCCTGGGTCATCACGACCGCCCACTAGGTCGCCGGTGTCCCAAATTTACCGCAGGGCTCGACAGACCTCTTGAGTCATTCCGGACTTGAGACGATTACCCAATTCTACACCAAGTCACTAGAAACGGCGGGTTGCGAACTTGGGAATAACCGCCTCGGCGGCATTGATCCCGCTCTGGCTGCCTGGTTCGAAATTTCAATGATAGTTTCGGCCTGGTGCCCGAAGAAAAAGAGCGTCATCAACGTCCAGATCCGCAATCCTTCCGGCGTGCTACTACCGACCCGATTAATCGAAGTCAGATGGCACCGCACCGGCACTCGTCCTGCAAAGCCGCCATCACCCTCCGCTCATGGCAGTCAAGATCATGACCCGGGTGCCGGCTGACACGGGCGTGTCGAGTTGGGCTTTCTCGCCTCCAACGAAAATGTTGAGGTGCTTGCGGATTGCAGGCCGCGAGTTTGTAAGCCGGTCGCGCATCCCGGGCCAGCGGGCATCCAGCGCGTCGATGACCTCCGCAACATTCCTCGCTGCGATCTCCACCTCGTTCGGAGAACCAGGAAACAACCGGATTAGTGCCGTTGGCAGCGAGACAATTACAACCTGCGAGGTTGCGGCGTTCTCGCCGCTGTTATGACCAACGCCCGCCATGCTCAGTCCACAACCAGCGTCTCTACCGATGTGATCGTCGGCAAATGCGCCGCGGCTTCACTCCAGGTCTCGCCCTCATCCGAGCTGACGAACAACGAACCGGAGCTTGTTCCGAAATAGACGCCTGCCGGATCGAGAGTGTCCGTCGTCATGGCTTGGCGTAACACACCAAAATAGGCCTTCTCCTGCGGCAAGCCCGTGCGCAGATCGGTCCAAGTCTTGCCGCCATCCTTCGTTCGCCAAACGGCTGCCTTTGCGTCAGGAACGAAACGGCCGAGCACATCGCCGTTCAGCGGAATGAGATACAGGGTCTCTGCGTCGCGCGGGTGCGTTGCCGAGGGGAATCCGAACGTCGAGGGTAAGCCTGCTTCAATGCTGGTCCATGAAAGCCCGCCGTCGTCACTGCGGTACATGCCGCAGTGGTTTTGTTGGTAAAGAAGATCCGGTGAACCCGCAGCCCTCGCAATCGAATGCACGCACTGCCCCCATTCGGCATACTTCTGATCGTCTGGCGCATAGTCGTTACGCGTGCCTTGATTGCGCGGTGTCCACGACTTGCCCCCATCCGCGGTATGGAAAACTCCCACTGCCGACATGCCGACCCACAACTGTTTGTCGTCTTCTGGATGGCGAACAATCGAATGCAGGTTGAGGCCACCGCCGCCTGGCATCCAGTGCGGCCGTGTTGGATGATTGCGGAGTCCTTCAACGTGGGACCAAGTCTCACCACCATCATCGCTACGAAACAATCCGGCAGGTTCGACACCGGCGTAAAGGCAGTCTTTTCCCGGCGACAGGCTCCATCCGGT
>JAJFHK010000171.1 GCA_021775655.1 Filomicrobium sp.
ATGTCATGGTCAATCATGCCCTTGGCATCGGTATACATTTGGCCTGGCGCACGAATTGCGCTCGGGGCAACCACGTCCGTGCTATTGCGCCTATTGATGTCAGCGGCAATCCGTCCGACATGCCACAGCTGGCTGACGAACTTCGCACCGTGGGAATGCACGCGCTCCACGATTGGAGCCCACCGATCGAGCTGGGCGTGAGAATGAATCCCCGGCGTTCGCGGATACCCCATGCCTTCAAAAGAAATCTGCGTCGCCTCTGTAATAATTAGCCCCGCCCCAGCCCTGTTCGCATAGTATTCACTCGCGTATTCGGCGGGCACGCCGTTGGAATCGGCTCGTGAGCGGGTTAACGGCGCCATTGCAACGCGATTCTTAAGCTTCAGCGCACCGAGTTCTGTTGGTGTGAAGAATTTGGCTGTATCAGCACTGTTCATGATCATTCCCTGTCATTCTGTTTTTTGACGCGCCGGTCCGGCGCGTCTGGCGAAATGGTTAATGCCGCCCGGATCATCAACCCCCAACCAAACGCGCTAACGTCAACGCAGACAGCAAAGTTGCGCCGCAAGCCTCCAAACTTCGCCCGTTTCCTCTGATTTCGCACAAATACGATCACGATCCCTTGACAAGAACGCGAGCGCCTACTACCTCCCGCACAGCATTGGCACTCTTATCGAGTGAGTGCTAACAGCTGTTTCCGGAGGGCGCAGGAACATCACCTGAATTTTGAAGGTGTCTCTGCGCTGTGGTGCGTTTTGGCCCGAAGTCAAACCGCCCGCTTCGCCCATTTGGAAGCACGAACGAAGCCATCCTAACGGAGCTCAACTGACATGAAATTCCGTCCACTACATGACCGCGTCGTGGTCAAGCGTATTGAAGGCGAAACCAAGACTGCCGGCGGCATCATTATTCCCGATACCGCTGCGGAGAAGCCGCAGCAGGGTGAAGTGATCGCAGTCGGCGCCGGCGCACGCGGCGACGACAACGAAATCGTCGCACTTGACGTCAAGGCAGGCGACCGCGTGCTGTTCGGAAAATGGTCCGGCACCGAGGTCAAAATCGACGGCGACGACCTGTTGATCATGAAGGAAAGCGACATCATGGGCATTCTGGAAGGTTAATCCAGAGCCCTCACCCTTTCCTCCCCCGAACTCCCAATTCAGACGCAGGAGCTTACACACATGTCCGCAAAAGACGTGCGATTTTCAACCGACGCCCGCGAGCGCATGCTGCGCGGTGTCGACATTCTCGCCAACGCCGTAAAAGTGACGCTCGGACCCAAGGGCCGCAACGTCGTCATCGAGAAATCCTTCGGCGCACCGCGCACCACGAAGGACGGAGTGACTGTCGCCAAGGAAATCGAACTGGAAGATAAGTTCGAGAACATGGGCGCCCAGATGGTTCGCGAAGTCGCCTCCAAGACGAACGATGAGGCTGGCGACGGTACAACCACTGCAACCGTTCTCGCCCAGTCCATCATCCGCGAAGGCATGAAGTCGGTTGCCGCCGGCATGAACCCGATGGATCGTCGCCGCGGTGTCGACAAGGCTGTGTCCCAGGTCATCGAATTCATCGCCAAGTCGTCCAACAAGGTGAAGGATTCCAACGAAATCCAGCAGGTTGGCACCATCTCCGCAAACGGCGAAGCTGAAATCGGGAAGATGATCGCTGAAGCCATGCAGAAAGTTGGCAACGAGGGTGTCATCACGGTTGAGGAAGCCTAGTCGCTGGAAACCGAGCTTGATGTCGTCGAAGGTATGCAGTTCGACCGTGGTTACCTGTCGCCTTACTTCATCACCAACGCGGACAAGATGGTTGCCGAACTCGAGGATCCCTACATCCTGATCCACGAGAAGAAGCTCTCCAGCCTTCAGTCGCTGCTTCCGGTTCTCGAAGCAGTGGTCCAGACCGGCAAGCCACTTCTGATCATAGCTGAAGACATCGAAGGCGAAGCCCTTGCCACCCTCGTCGTCAACAATCTGCGCGGTGGTCTCAAGGTTGCAGCCGTAAAGGCACCCGGTTTCGGTGATCGCCGCAAGGCCATGCTGGAAGACCTCGCCATCCTCACTTCGGGCCAGACGATTTCCGAAGATCTTGGCATCAAGCTCGAAAACGTCACGATCGATATGCTGGGCCGCGCCAAGCGCGTCACCATCACGAAGGACGACACGACGATCGTCGACGGTTCCGGTGACAAGAAAGAAATCACTGCCCGGACCGCTCAGATCAAAGCCCAGATTGAGGAAACCAGCTCCGACTACGACCGCGAGAAACTGCAGGAGCGTCTGGCCAAGTTGGCAGGCGGCGTTGCCGTTATCCGCGTCGGCGGTGCAACTGAAACGGAAGTTAAGGAACGCAAAGATCGCGTCGACGACGCGCTCAACGCGACGCGCGCTGCCGTTGAAGAAGGCATCGTACCAGGCGGCGGTGTCATGCTTCTGAAAGCTGCACAGAAGATCGACGTCAAAGGCGACAATGCCGATCAGGACGCAGGCGTCCAGATCGTCCGCCGCGCACTCCAGGCTCCGATCCGCCAGATCGCGGACAACGCCGGTGTTGAGGGATCGATCGTGGTCGGCAAAGTGCTTGAATCGAAGGATATTAACTTCGGTTACGACGCCCAGAACGACGCTTATGTCGACATGGTCAAGACCGGCATCATTGACCCTGCAAAGGTTGTTCGGACCGCACTTCAGGACGCCGCTTCGATCGCATCCTTGATGATCACTACGGAAGCCGCAGTCGCCGACGCTCCTAAGAAGGATAGTGGTGGCGGTGGCGGCATGCCGGACATGGGTGGCATGGGCGGCATGGGTGGCATGGGCGGCATGATGTAAGCCCTCGCCTAACTCCCATCACAACTTAAAAAAACGGCCGCGGAGAACACCGCGGCCGTTTTGCTTGAGCCCCACCTCAAGTGGCCTCCAACTCGACCAACATGTCAGACAGCAACAAGCCGGAACGAAAGAGACGAGAGACGAACCCTCCTCCGCGGTAGCAGCTCCGTCTGAATGCCCGCTCCGACGGAAAACGTGAGGTCGGCCTGGCTCGTCAAATGGACGCTTCACCAGCAATGCCAATTACGAGATCTCTAAACCAGATGTGGGCTGGGTGATTTGCAAGGCGCTGATGCCAGACCAGCGTTGCTGTTGAATACTCACGTGGCCCAGTGAATGGAGCTTTCCGCGTGACCAAATCGTAGGCGGGAGCAAATATTCTCGCGATACGTTGCGGCGCTGCAAGTATAAGATCGGTTGAGGCAAGCAAGGCAGGGGCCGCGGAGAAGCTGTTGACGGTTATCGCGACTTGCCGGCTCAGTCCCTGGGCCTGCAACTCCTTGTCAACAAATCCGCTTGGATCGCCGCGAGGCGACATCAGCATATGACGAGCTGCCGCATACTTCGCCAGAGAAAGCCTGCCTTTTGCAAGTGGATTGCCCTTCCTCATGATAAGTACATAATTGTCATCGAGGAGCCGAGCGGACTCAAATCGCTCGGGAATTCCGTCAAATGCGCCGATACCAAAATCAATGTCTTGTGCGTCAAGCATCTCAAGAGTTCGCCCTGCCGAAGGAACGATACAGACGCTGATCCCTGGCGCATCGCTCTCAATCGTTCTTGCGATCGCCGGCAAGAGTGTCGCGACGGTATAGTCGCTGGTTCCGATCTTAAATGTGCGCCGTGCCATTGCTGGGACAAAGCTCACAGGATCAAGTGCAACCTCTAATCCTTCAAGTGCACTGCGGATAGGCGCGGCCAACTCCATCGCACGCGGTGTCGGCCGCATACCATCGGGTCCCCTTACGAACAGGTCGTCTTTCAAGTGATGGCGCAGCCGATTGAGCGCATTGCTCATCGCTGGCTGCGACATGCCAATCTTCTGACTTGCGCGCGTGACATGGTGTTCCGACATGATCGCGTCGAACACAAGCATCAGATTTAGATCGATCCCAGCTAAATTCATGAAAATGATAATACGCATATAAATAATCAATTTCAATTATTATAAGGCCTAAAGCATATTGCGATCACGCCCGGGGCTGATGAGGCCATCGGACGGAGATAAAAAAAACTAGAGAGATGACAAACGCGGGCTGTGGATGCCCACCAGCGTAATGGAGCAAATTATGCAAGTCCTAACCAAAACGATCGCCGCTGCTGCCGCAATTTCGGCCCTTGTGGCCCTGCAACCGCTTTCGCCAGCGAGCGCGGAACCAGCGGGGGTGATAAATCAACCGCAGGCGGGTGCGACAATGTGGTTCTCAGATGACTATGCCACCGCTTACTACAAAATCGACAAGGAGAAATCCGCGCTCGTCGCCACGATCCTCCCAGGTCCCAAAGGAGGCACCCCAGTCGAAATCCGCCGCAAGCTTCGCTTCAACGATCTTGAGTCGATTAGTATCAAAGGAAACGGTTCCAACAGCGTCGTAGCCACACTGCTGGTCAAGCACATCGGCGTGGACATACTATCCCGCGTTCGCACTGAGAGCGTTGAGGAGGCGGCGGCTACAAATTGAACATAAGAAAGGCGCGAGG
Source organism: Filomicrobium sp. (assembly GCA_021775655.1). Taxonomy (GTDB): domain Bacteria; phylum Pseudomonadota; class Alphaproteobacteria; order Rhizobiales; family Hyphomicrobiaceae; genus Filomicrobium. The sequence goes on from JAJFHK010000171.1 coordinate 4,539, forward strand.
GCAGCAGTCCGCCTTTGCCAATTGTTGGGCAAGACCGCCAAAGTCTGCGGACATCCCTCGGCTGGTTCAATAGTTTGGAATTTTGAATCGGTGGCCGCTAAAGCGGGATGGGCGGCTTGATGAACGCCGGGCTCCCCAGTAACTTACAACCAAAGATACGGCCGCGGAGAACTCCGCGGCCGTTTTGCTTATCCCCCCCCCAAAGTAGCCACCAACTCGATCAACATATCAGACAGTATCGAGCCGGGACGCAATGGAGCAGAAACTGATCCCCCGGCTAGCAGCCCGTTCTGACCGGTACGCTTGTTTTTAGTCAAAGATCGATGTTGGCAGGTGGAAGGTGACCGTCCAATTAGGAGCGTCGACGATCTGAGAAATCTTTAAGTCGCCGGCGACGCTGCACAACATATAGCTGTCGGCAGCAGAAAGCCCGGTTTCGGCGCAGAGAAGATCAATCATTCCTCTTACGGCGACTCGGGCTGCTTCGTGTAAGTCTGGGCCGATGCCAGCCGTAATCCAAATCCTGCCAGTGCTAAAGGGAGGCGTTCCGAATGATGGGCGATCGATTCTCGGCATCCGGAGAGACTGATCTTTGACGAGATCCAGCGTTACCGTCACCTGCATTGGGCTTTCGATCGCCGTACCGCAAACCTCGCCGTCACCCTGAGCAGC
>JAJFHK010000172.1 GCA_021775655.1 Filomicrobium sp.
CTGACATCGATAACCTTCTCGCCAACTACGAGTCCGGCGCTCGCACCGCACTTGAAGCTTATGCTGCACCGGCTGTCATCGGCTCGTCTTTTCTGGACCGGGAGAGCTTCGACAAAGACTTAGCAACGCTACGGCTCATGCTGGAAGCCAATATCGAGGACATCAAGAGCAAGAGGAAGGAACCGAGTACACCAGCGAAGTTAAAGGAAACCAAGCCGCTCTTTGCTGCCCTGAATGCCTATATCGATGCAGCGAATGCCAAGGTAAAATCGAACAACGATACGCTTCTCAATCTCGAAACGCGCAAGAAAACTCTTTCGTCGCAGATTTGGAAACGGTTGCTCGAAGATACCAAGGCTACCTTTGCGAAGTTCACGAAGGACAGCGGCGCGCTTGAGAAGGCGATAATCGGACTGAATGGACAGATTACCAAACACATAGAAGAGTTCGAAGCTAAACAAGCCGAGCTCGAAGAAAACGAGCGCAAGATTACGAGCATTAAGCCGACGATTGATGCGATCAACAAGCTACTCAAATCCTTCGGCTTCACGAATTTCCACCTTGTCGAGAGCGACGATAAGGGTTTTTATGCGGTGAAGCGCCACGACGGTTCCGACGCAAAAGGCACGCTGAGCGAGGGCGAAAAGTCCTTCATCACCTTCTTGTATTTCTACCACCTGATCAGAGGGTCTTTTTCGGCCAGTGGGGCCACAACCGACCGCATTATTGTATTCGACGATCCGGTATCAAGCCTTGATTCCGACATCCTGTTTATCGTTTGCAATCTCATTAAGGGGATTGTCGCCGAGATGCGCGGCGGAAACACTTCGATCAAACAGGTTTTTGTCCTCACGCATAATATCTATTTTCACAAGGAAATTACATTTAACAAGAAGCGCAGCGGCGGTGATGCGCTGCGGGACGAGACATTTTGGATCATTCGCAAATCGACGGTGCGCTCCGAACTCATCGCGTCGGTCGAAAATCCGATCAAGTCTAGCTACGAACTGCTCTGGCGGGAAGTCCGGCAAAAGCCGCCGTCAGACGCTGCCGTGCAAAACGTCATGCGCCGTATTCTAGAGCACTATTTCAAATTCTTTGGTGGAATCACACTGGAAGAGATCATCGAGAAATTCGAAGGGCAGGAAAAGATGATCTGCGGATCACTCCTGTCGTGGATCAATGACGGCTCACACTTTGCGAATGACGATCTGTTTATGTCCTGCGATGCTGGTCAAGTAGAGAGATATCTGGCTGTCTTTCAGCGAATTTTCGAGGAATCCGGCCATGGCGGCCATTACAAAATGATGATGGGTGATGCGTATGTCGCCTTGCCCAAATCGGGATCAGAGCCGGGAGAGTCCAAGGAAATTGCCAAGGACGGACTGCAAAAGGAAACAAGTGATGCTGAGATAGTTGGCGACGCCCAAGATGGCACTTAAGATTTCCTCGGCACCCACTCCGAAAAATGGAGTGCGCAACGTCGAGAGGGGGGCGTAGGAATTCTGGGAATCGCCTAGACATGGTGTGGTTTCAGTGCCAGTTGGGGCCAGATCTAGGATGTATGAACTTGACCTTGAGACTTTCCAAAACGCCGTCCTCGTTGACGCTGCGGCGTTCTTCGATGCTTTTAGCGGTTATTCCGAACGGCTAACGCCACTTCAGCTTGCGGATATTTTTAACATCGTGGACCAAATTGTTCTGCGAGACCGGATAATACTCGTATCGAATTCGTCGACCCTTAGATCTGATATTTCGAAAGCATTGAACACGTGGAGCCAAGAAGGAGCACTTTGGCTACCTAAGCGTCGGGTTAGCCCGCTCTCGATTGATACTGGTAGAGTTGCGCAAATCGAGGGTCTAGGGTCCGCTGAAAAGCGACGCGTGGCTCGGAGTGTCGGTCGGTTGGCTGCAGCCGAGAACGAATGGCGGTTGCCGGGTATGGCTTTGAGCGGCCAACGCTTCGTTTACGATGCCATAACAGCTGTCGACCTTGAAAGACAACTGCTTCTTGACCTGACAACTCAGCTTGGGCAGATCGCGTCAACTATTGACCGTCAGTTGGGAGGCTCCGTCCCGATATCAACAGGGTTTGTGCGCCTTTCAATACCGCCCCTGGCGCTGTCAGTCTTCCAGAAGATTGACAGAATCGACCAGCTTCAGGAGGCTTCGCTTGAGGAGAGGCATAAGTTTCAGCAACTGCGTCGGTCTTATCGTGATCTCGGCCAACTTCTCAGAGATGAACAGACCAGCGATGCCAAGAAACTAGCGGAAGTAAGAGCTTGGGAGTCGCAGTGGCAGACCCTGTTGCGTGGTGAAGATCTCTACGACTATTCATTTCAAGTTGGCACTCAGATCCTGCCTAAGCTCGTTGGAGCTCTGTCTGGATTGATGTCCCAACCATCCGATGATCCAGCATCTGCACTCACGAATTTAGCACTTCCAATTGGGGAGGCTGCTGCCCAAGCGTATCGCGCCGCTGGGCCCAAGAGGTTTTTAATGAGGCCAGTTTATTCAACCTTTCGCAACTACCTTGCAACAAACGGCGAGCAGAAGCGTGCCGAAATATTGAGGGTTGTCGGGCAGCAGCTTGAGTCAGCTAGACAGAGCAGTCATGTATCGTCGCGTTTTGGTCTGCCGGTGAGACACGATATGAACTAGCAGCCAGCCGCTGTGAGGTCTCCCGCCTCCCCTCCTCAATTCTCCAGATCGACCGACGTTAGGATTGTGAATTTGGGGATGGACCAACAATCGATGGATGACGACATGAGAGCTAAGAAGTGACTTTCAGCCCACCCTACGTAAGCCCAGAGGAACTGGCGCGAGAGCGAAACTTCTTGTTTGCATCTACAGATTCTTCACTGCAAACCGAGCTACTGAATGACGAATGCAATGCGGGACTATGGACGAGCAGATCTGTACCAGGCCAGGCTTGGGCTCACGCCCGAGATCGGGGTCCAGATCGCTGCAATCATAAGCTTTGCAGGCGCGATCGAGCACTTTCTAGAAAGAGCGCTTTGGCGAATGCGCGGCATCAACCCCAAAGGCATCAAACCTGACACCGATGCAAAGATGATCACCGATCTTATCGGCATGCTTGAGAAGATTGGGGCTGAACTGCCGATTGACCGACAACGAGTGTTCGCAGCCACATGGTGCGATGCAGCCCGTTCGGCTTTTATTATCCGACACAACATCGCTCACGGTGTTCCGCTGAAGATGGGTAGCACCCTGGCATATATGCGCAATCCTCGATGGGAGGGCGAAAAGCGAAAGCGCGAGTTTGGCGACCTCTGGGCAGATCCTAATACGCTCGAACTTGTGCGCGATGCAATGGCCACGTTGTGTCGGCCGATAGCCGATGTCGCCTCCAACGGTTCCAGATTCGAGAACGTCGTGACGCCCGAGGCGCTTCGTGCCATTCAAACCGCGAGATCTGTGCTGAGCGAGATCGCCAGCCAAAATTATCACCCAGGTTTCGAAAAGTATTGACTGCGGTCCAATCGCTTCCGCTTGTTTGCATTTGAACATTGTCGCGTCGCTCTACAGCGATGCAAATAGTGTGTTCAAAGTTGGTGCAGGGATGGTTTCAAGTTCAGGGCCGTGCCTCTTGCAAATTATTCGAATAATACCTATTATATGAATAATAGGAAAGTTATTGAGATGCAAGATATGAAGGTCACCACCGCTGAATTTATCAAGGGTTACGGGCGTTTGGCAGATCAGGCACTGAGCGAGCCGGTCGTCATCACTAAGAATGGCCGGGATCGGCTGGTGCTGATCTCGGTTGATGAATATGAGCGCCTCATCCTGCGCGATCGGCGTGTTTATCGTGCTGGCGAGGTGCCAGAAGACATTGCAGATGCCATCGCCAACGCCGAGCCGCCGCCTGAGTCCAAAGCCGTCGAGCGTAAGCTGAAACGCAAGACGCGCTAAACGATGGACATTCCGGAGCCGAAGCCTGCCCTCGTTATTCGCTATGCCTATCTGTGGGCCGATGAGCACGAAGCCGGATCAGAAGAAGCCCAGAAAGATCGCCCCGCCTGCATCGTCATGACCCTGCAGGGTGAGAGCGATAATGTTCGGGCAGCCGTCGTCCCCATCACGCACACACCGCCGAACACCGATGATGATGCGATCGAGATTCCAACCCTTATCAAGAACCACCTTGGACTCGACGATGCGCGCTCATGGGTGGTGGTGACGGAAATAAATGTGTTCAATTGGCCAGGTCCTGATCTGCGTCCTGCTGCGCCGAACAGCGATACAGCTGCGTTCGGTTATCTGCCGGCCGGTTTCTTCCGCACCGTTCGCGATCGGTTCGTTGCCAACATCAAGGCCGCCAAGGTGCAGCAAGTTCCACGTTCCGAATAAGAGCGCGTTGTCCACTTTACGTCCTGGCATTCCTACGTCACCACATGTCATCATGTCGAGATGCCGGCACACAGGCATTTTATCTATTCGACATTCCTACACTTCGCCATGCCTGCACGTGCGCAATTCATGTTGCAGGCTTGCGGCCATGTACGCTTGCCTGCAAGTGCATACACCAACGTGCAGACTTGCCACACACCCCTCATGCCAATTTGCCGGCATGTGTTGATGTATGCAGTTTTGCGATTCAGCATGTGGGCATGAAGATTATTAGTGTTGTGTCGCGCAAAGGAGGATCGGGGAAAACGACCCTGACGCTCAACCTTGCGATGGCTGCCATCGAAGCCGGTCAGAAAGTCGTGGTGATCGATCTTGATCCGCAGCAGTCCTCCTCGCGGTGCGCCAGACTGCGCTCGTCAGAAGAACCCGTCATCGTCAGCGCCCATGCGCCAATCCTGCCGGCGCTGATCGAAAAGGCGCGCGAAGGCCGTGCCGATCTTGTTGTCATCGACACGCCGCCCGAGTCAGGCACCGCAGCGCTGCTCGCTGCGAAATCTGCAGACCTCATTCTCATTCCCTGTCAGCCCTCAGGCCTCGATCTTGATGCCGTTGGAGATACGGTGAATATCGCCAAGCTTGCCGGCAAGCCGGCAATGTTCGTGCTCAACGGCTGCAAGGCGGCAAGCTCGCTGGCGGATATGGCTGCTGACGTTTTGTCCGATTATCAAGTGCCGCTGGCCCCGGTGCGCATTGGCAGCCGGGTCGCGTTCGTTAAATCGCTCGCCGCCGGCAAAGGCGTTGTCGAGTTTGAACCCTCAGGCCGATCCGCCGATGAAATCCGACAGCTTTACATCCATACAAACCAACAAGGAGACACGTAGACATGTCGACACGTCCAAATCCATTGCGCGAAGCCGTGATGGGTATTCAAAACAAGCCCGCTGAAAAAACACCAACCGTTTCCGTTGTGCCGGAGCCTGCTCCCAAGGTAGTTCGAACCACTGCGCCCTCGCGCATCGGCAAGCGTAGCGTATCAGGGCACTTTTCGCCTGAGGTCTCACGCCAGCTGCGTATTCTTGCAGCAGAAGCTGATCGCACCGTGCAGGGTCTTCTCGAAGAAGCCCTCAACGATCTGTTTCGCAAACACGAGAAAAGCGCCATCTGCTGATGGGCGACGTTAAAATCCGCGATGCCGATCTTCTGGCCGAGTTGGAGGCCGCTCGCGGTAAGTTTGGCGTGCAGTACGCTGAAGCCAACCTCATCGAACGCCAGGCCGAACGCGATCGGATTGCTGCTATGCCGCCGGCCAAACGCCGTCGTGCAGAGACGGCCGGATTGCTTGCCAACTCCAAAGCTTCATTGAAGGATCTACGCCACGTGCACTCGGTGCTGGCCATCGTCGGTCTGCCTTACGAACGCCTGCCCGGAGACCAACAGCACTTTGCCCGCCAGCAAGGCCAGATGGCGCTCGATGTCACCGCAGGTTATCTGCGCGATGCCAATGGAGCCGCCGTCCTGCAACCAGTGCCGTTCGGTCCCAAAGCACGCCTGATCCTCATGCACCTGTGCTCGCAAGCCATTTTGCAAAAATCAGCCACCATCGAAATCGCCGACACCTTTACCGGCTTCGTCCGCGACATGGGATTTTCAGATAGCGGCGGCAAACGTGGTCCTCTTACAGCCTTCAAGGAACAGCTCAACGCGTTGGCCGCCTGCTCCATGCGCATGAGTGTCTGGAACGGTGAGAGTGTCAGATCCCGCAACATTTCACCTATTGAACAAATGGATTTGTGGCTCACCCACAATCCAGCACAGCGCTCATTGTGGCCCTCGACCGTCACTTTCAGCCCGGCCATGTACGACAGCCTCAAACGCCATGCCCTGCCGCTTAACGCCCATGTCATCCGTGCCTTTGCAGCCTCCGCCCGCAAGCTTGATCTTTATTTTTGGTTGGGATGGCGCATCCATAACATCGATGGGCCGCTGACCTTGTCCTGGGCTGCACTCTACGAACAGTTCGGCGGTACCAACGCCAACGCAAGAGATTTTAAACGTCACTTCAAGCATGACCTTGCCGAAATCAAGGAAGTGCTGACCAAGCTGCCAGCAACACTCTCAGAAACCGGGCTCACCATCGAACCCGCCGATCCTGATGTTCTGGCATTGCCGGTTAAACGCATCGCGACCAAGAAGAAATAACAGCATCATTTGCTCCGCAGAGTTGGCCACGCTTTCCATCCAATTGACCGACACAATTTCAATGACTTGGCCGGGGGCACCGCAGAGTTGGCCA
>JAJFHK010000173.1 GCA_021775655.1 Filomicrobium sp.
ATCGATCCGCCAACGCTGTCGATGACATTTCGTATTAACGATGGACCGTTCTCTGGCCTGGAGGGTGACAAGGTCCAAAGCCGGGTCATCCACGATCGCCTGATGCGCGAGATTGAACGTAATGTCGCGATTCGCATCGAAGAGTCGGAAGACAAGGAAGCGTTTATCGTCTCCGGTCGTGGCGAACTTCAACTTGCGATTCTAATAGAAAACATGCGTCGCGAAGGATTTGAACTCACCGTGTCTCGTCCGCGCGTCGTATTCAAGAAAGACGAGGACACCGGCCAGCGCCTGGAACCGATTGAAGAAGTCATCATCGACGTAGATGACGAGCACACCGGCGTCATCGTGAAAAAATTATCCGAGCGGCGCGGCGACATGGTGGAGATGAAACCCTCCGGCGGCGGTCGCACGAGGCTCGTTTTCCATGTCCCGACCCGCGGCCTTCTTGGCTATCAATCGGAGCTGCTGTCCGACACCCGCGGCACGGCAGTCATGAACCGGTTATTCCACGCCTACGCACCCCACAAGGGCGAAATTCCTGGCCGCCGCACAGGCGTCCTAATTTCCAACGGCACGGGCGATGCGACTGCATACTCGCTGTTTTATTTGCAGGACCGCGGCCCCGCCATGATCGGCCCGCAGACAAAGGTCTACGAGGGCATGATCATTGGTCAGCACACAAGAGAAAATGACCTCATCGTCAATGTCGTCGAAGCCAAAAAGCTGACCAACGTACGTGCATCCGGCAAGGACGAAAACCTGACGCTCTCACCGCCAATGAAACTGTCGCTTGAAGCAGCACTCAGCTACATCGCCGACGATGAACTCGTCGAAATTACTCCGGAAAATGTCCGCTTGCGCAAACGCTGGCTCGATCCTAACGAACGCAAGAAACAGGAACGCAAGCGCGAAGCTGAAAGCAAGGTGGCTTGATCCTCAGAGCTAAACTTACGAAAGGACGTCATTCTCGCAACTCTGGCGATGACGTCAGTAAGTTGGTGTGAAAGCATCACGATACCGTTACGGAGCCACCAACAAACGTACCGCGCCAGATCCAGCGAAGCGGTCAGCATCTGAAGACCCAATCGATTCTACCGCTTTTGGATCTCATACCCGAGTGCCAACATCGCCTTGATGGTTTCCATCGCGGTGCCCCGGTCGAGATCTTTATCGGCTTCTGTCAACTCGTGATAAGGAACCAGGTTTGGGTGTTGCTTCGCCGTATCATTGCGCGTCGGCCCATAGGTCCAACCATCCTTGAAACGCATTATTGCCCAGTTGTCGTGAGCATTCTCGGCAAGCTTCTCCGTCAGCTCTGCAAGCGCTGGATCGAGCGCGATGCCACCAGTAGTAATGGGCTTGGGATTATAATCTGCCATAGCGCAAAGTCCTCGCTGCTCAATCTGAATTATCTCGAGTAACCAAAACAGTGATATCAACAACCGTGGTACCAATCAGGTTCCACGTCGTCCGCAATTTGTTTGCTGAAGCAATTTCTGAGCGCTCAAGCCACCAAATTGCGGCGATCTTCGACATGCCCGTGCATTGTCAGCCGGTACACCATCGGTACGCCGGTCGCCACTTCCCGCTCCAGAATTTGCTGCGCTGTTAGCGTTTCCAGATACATGATTAGGGCTCGAATGGAATTGCCGTGAGCAGCAACGACAACATTCTTGCCAGCCTTCACGTCCGGCCAAATGCGCGTCTTGTAAAACGGTAATACGCGCGCGGCCGTGTCCTTGAGGCTCTCACCACCGGGTGGTGGAACATCGTAGCTGCGCCGCCAGATCAGAATCTGTTCTTCGCCCCAACGCGCGCGCGCCTCGTCCTTATTCAACCCGGAAAGCTCGCCGTAATCACGCTCGTTAAGCGCCTTATCACGGATCACTGGCAGGTCATCCTCGGTTTGATCGATGTTTTCCATGATCAGCGACAACGTCCTTTGAGCACGCCTCAGCATGCTCGTATAAGCGACGTCAAAGTGGATACCCTGGGATTTGAGAAGCTTGCCCGCCTTTTGGGCTTCGGAGACGCCCTGATCCGTCAAATCGGGATCGCGCCAACCCGTGAACAAATTGCGCTTGTTCCACTCGCTTTGACCATGGCGTACAAGCACAAGCACGTTGTCCATTCGCTCTCGTTCCTCAGGATTCTTTTTGAACGTTGGCCTTTGCTATAGGCCGAGAACGTCGATCATGGAATAGAGACCCGGCTCTTTGTCGCGCGCCCACAATGCGGCCTTAACGGCCCCGCGCGCAAATATCGAGCGGTCCTCAGCGTGGTGCGACAAGGTAATCCGCTCCCCATTACCGGCAAATAAAACGCTGTGATCACCGACCACAGAGCCGCCGCGCAGGCTTTGCATACCGATATCTCCAGTCCTACGGGCACCCGTATGGCCATCCCTAACGCGAACGGCCTTATCCGAAAGCGACACCCCTCGCCCTTCTGCGGCAGCTTGCGCCAGCATGAGCGCTGTCCCGGACGGTGCATCCACCTTGTGCCGATGGTGCATCTCCACGCTTTCGATATCGAAATCGACATCGAGCGCAGCGGCAACCTTAGCGGTGAGGGCGCTTAGCAGGTTGACCCCAAGGCTCATATTCCCGGCCTTAACGATCACCGCCCGCTTTGCAGCCGCCTCGATGGCTGCCTCCTCATCGGCACTAAATCCGGTCGTGCCGATTATATGCGCCACCCTGTTTTCAGCCGCTATCCGAGCAAAACCAGCCGTTGCCGCAGGTGCCGTGAAGTCGAGGATTGCATTCGCCCCAGAGACTACGGAAGCCGCATCGGCGCTTACGACAACACCGAGCGGTTCCAATCCGGAAAGCGTTCCAAGATCTGCCCCGATCGCTTCCGAGCCGGATTGCTCTATGCCACCAGACACCACCGCGTGATCCGCCTCGCAAATCGCGCGGATCAACGCCCGCCCCATGCGCCCGGATGCTCCCATTACCGCGATTTTGAAATCAGCCATGCGTTCCTGTCGATCCTCCGACAACCCGAGACATAGACCTAAGGCAGCAACGCAGTCGCTGATTACGCTGTTTTTGCCCGCTCGATGCCTTCAGTAATATTTCTACGGGCTTCCTGGAAGTCCCCCCAGCGTTCAATCTTAACCCACTTGCCGGGTTCAAGATCCTTGTAGTGCTCGAAGAAGTGCTGGATCTGGTTCGTTGTGATGTCCGGCAGATCGGTATAATTGCGCACTCTCTCGTACCGCTGGGTTGTTTTCGACGACGGCACGGCGATGATCTTTTCATCTCCGCCACCATCGTCTTCCATTCTCAACACGCCGATCGGTCGGCAGTTGATAACCGCACCGGGAAAAATCGCGCGAGAATTGCACACCAGAACATCGACCGGATCACCGTCAGCCGACAGGGTATGTGGAATGAACCCGTAGTTCCCTGGATAACGCATCGGCGTATACAGGAAGCGGTCAACGAACAGCGTGCCGGCGTTTTTGTCTAACTCATACTTGATCGGGTCGCCTCCAACGGGCACCTCAATAATGACATTGATGTCCTCTGGCGGGTTGTTGCCGATAGAAATGGCTTCGATGCGCATTCAGTGTCTCCTGCGAGCCGGCGGCCGCATTGCCGCAAATTGTGGAACAAGCTTCAGTGTCTTGCATATCGAGGAAAGCAGCCGAGCACGATGCACATTTGGTGGCAATTGCCGTATCTGGGCACATCTTGAAGGTTCCCCGGAATCACTTATGCTGTCCAGAAGTAGCTGATTTTATTCATATTTTGCCAAAACTGCCCGTCCATTTCCCCAGATGTATGGCGACGCCACTCACCATCAAAAAATTTTCACTATCCCGCCCAAAGGAAGTCGCGCGCTCCTGCGTCTAATGATCCAAACGTTTCGATTTGGACATTTGCATGCGACCAGCGGGTGCCGAGGATAGGCTTGCCTTAGCGGCGGCGGCGGGAGACCACGCCGCGCTTGCAAGCCTTCTCGACACTTATTACGAGCCGATCCATCGCATGGCCTGGCGCTGGTGTGGCTCGGCTGATCGAGCAGAGGACGTGGCCCAGGACGTTTGCGTGAAGATTGCCGGCGGCATCCGCGCGTTCAAGGGCGAAGCCGCTTTCGCAACATGGGTCTGGCGCATCACCTATAACGCTGCGCTCGATCACTTGCGCAGATCAGATCGCCAAAAGCCGACACCTGAGAACGAAATCATGGCGCTGATTGACGACGCGTCGCATGAGACACCGGAAACGAACGCCATCGACGGCGACCTCTGGCGGGCAGTCCGCGCCCTTCCGCCCCAACAGCGCGATGCCGTTCTGTTGATCTATGCCGAAGACATGAGTCACGCTGAAGCAGCAGCAGTGATGGGCTGCAATGAGAAGACCGTTTCCTGGCATCTGCACACAGCCAGGAAGACCTTAAAGCACCGCCTCGAAGCGGCGGAGTAAGAGCGATGACAGAACGAGAATTGAAAGGCTTGAAGGACCTCAACGTACCCGCACCCCGCGAGGGCGCAAAACAAGCTGCGATGCGCGCCGCCCTCAATGCCTTCGATCGAGCCAAACGCGAAAATGTACCTTCTCCACCCAAAGGATTCCCAAGGCGCAACCGTCGAACCCATACGACTTCCAATTTTCCCCGGAGACGTATGATGAATTTCTCTCGTTCGACCTACGCTGCTGCTGCT
>JAJFHK010000174.1 GCA_021775655.1 Filomicrobium sp.
TGGTCCTCCCGAATCGACCGTGACGGCCAGGAAATGATTGTCATGCCTGATGGCTGGGGGCCACGGCAGGGAACGGTGATACAGGCAGACTATGTCCTCTGGACACGTTTTGACCCGAGGGATGTCGAGTCCAGCGGCCACGAGATCATTTGGCTGGTCTCTGAATTGGCTCGCATCGTCGAGAACATCGTTGGAGAGTTTAGAAAAATTGCTGGGAAATAAAGGCAAGAGGCTTTTGCTTTCTTAGCTACATACTTCCCATTGTTTTTGTATTTCCTTGCTTTTGTAGTAGCCACGGCCTATATGTAGGTATGTTGTGACTTTGAAGTACTTTTTATTACAGCGCCAAAAATATTTGTCGCATCAGCGTTTTCCAAAAGATAGACAGTCAATAAATATGGCGAAAGCCAGAAAGCTCAGGACTAAAAATGCTTCCTTCAGGCTACGCTGATGCTCGCGGCATCAAGCGACTTTGCGACTCATGTGACTTTTCATTCTATGACCTTGCTAGCTCACCAATTATCTGCCCGAATTGCAAGGTGACTTTCACGCCGCAGCCGGTGATTTCCCAGCAATTTGGAGGGCCAAGATTGGCCTACCGTGGCCGCCGGGAGCCGTGGTGGCAGCACCCCATAAAAAAGAATCCAGATGCAACAAGCGAGACATCGGGTCCCGGCAAGAAGATCAAAGAGCCGAGTGTGGGTCCGGTGAAAGATAAACCAGCAGCGATGGGTGTCGGGAAGCATGTAAATATCACAACCGGATTTATCGGCGAGGCTTCCGATGGCGCGATAAGTACACAGATAGGAACTAGAGCATGACAACGAAACCGGGGCTTGTTGGAGCTCTCTTACTAGTTTCTTTCGCATCATTTTCCTTGCTCGCCCCAATCACAGCGCTGAGTGTGGAGATTGTCGAACCACAGCATCCCAAAAACTCGATCCCCCGTTCTTATGGAAGCGGTTTTGATTGCGCTGTCGGATATCACAAGTCAGACGATCGCTGCGACAAGATCAATTTGCCTGAGCACGGCTTCTATTCGGATTCCACCTACGGTGCGGGTTGGGACTGCCGGCATGGTTTTCGAGTTAATGGCGATTTGTGCGAAGCCATTAAGGTTCCAGACCATGGCTACCTCACAGGGTCCCGTTACGGCTCGGACTGGAATTGTGAACGGGGCTATCGAAAGCATGGGGAAAACTGTGACGCCATCGTCCTGCCTCCGCATTCATTTTATGCCGATAGCCGATACACCAGAGGCTGGGAGTGTGAACAGGGATATCTTGAGGAGCGTGATAGCTGCATTGCGGTCGTGATCCCTGACAATGCACATGCTGTTTTCACCAGTTATTCGAGCGGCTGGGCGTGTGACCGGTCATTCGTCAAGGACAAGGGAGAGTGCACCAAACTGCGCGTTCCAGAAAACGGTTATCTCACGTCCTCCGGTAAGGATTGGCGCTGCAATCGGGGCTTCAGAAAATCTGGCGATGATTGCCTCGCAGTTGTCGTTCCAGTGAACGCCTTCCTGTCCGACACGAATGTCGGGAAAGGCTGGGAGTGCCAACGTGGTTATCGCCAATCCAGAAATACGTGCGTGGAACCGGACTAAGTCTGCCTCAAGGCGCATCTACCCGGGTGGCCCCGTAAAGGTTTTTTGAGATGCGCTTTGCCGGTGACTTCTGGTGCAATACAATTTAATTTAAGCCAAAGAAATCGAGTATCCGCCAATGCTTACTTTCCCAAATCCTAGCCGCAGCATCGACGAAGGTCAGTCGCGCATACGTTTTTGGGGTTACGATGGCCCAATCGAAGTAACGTTCTACCTAGATGTTGCTGCGCTCCAAAAGATTGACTCCGGAATGATGCTTATTGAAACAGCGATGCTTTCCTCATTCGATCGAGCTTTGGAAAGGATCCGAGAGGTGGCTGGCACCGTCTACGCGCGGCGCCGCAAACCCTCATATACGTGCGTACTTTCTGTTTCAGACTTTTAGGAAACGGGGGCGTTCCACAATGTCATTGCACTCGCTTTTACAAGCGCTATTTAAAACCATATCATTTGATAATCCATTTTACTGACGACGGGATGAGTAATTGGCCTGCGCTTCCATTAATTTTCAAGAATGATTGAATTAGCACATGAAATATTACCGAGTCCCACTTGAAAGTGCTTTGCAAAAACGCCATATGACATTTTATCGGCGTACAATCGCCAGTATGTTTTAGGGATGTATCATGTCATATAAAAGCTGGTCTTCGGCGCAGAGTTCGCCGAAAGATAAAGATGCAGGCAACAAATCAGCCAACCCAGTTCAGACCCCTGCCCCAAAACCGGTTGCACAGCCTGTGGGCGCGCCGCCAAAAGTCGAGCCGGCTCCAAAATCCTAATCGCTTAAATCCGAGCGAAGGGGAAGTCCCCCTTCGTTTTTTTCGAGATAGTTCTGTCAAGCACCCGTCGAAACTTGTGCTCGCAAACCTCCTAACGCCGATCTTTATTCCTACTCACTCAAATCAGCGCAGGCCCACAACCACGATTGGGCCGCGCTTGTATTGGCCAATTCGTAACGGCTCCAAGAACGCCGCCATGCATCCCCACTCGCACGTTCGAAACGGGCGCGGAGGACAGGGACTGCATACGAGTTCCTGCCGCATGCCGATCTTCCACACCAAGGATTTTCTATGACCACGATTCCGCTCGCCGGCCCTTCTCAGGCTGTTGAAAATGCTGCGAACATTGTCCCTATAGGCACCGGCCAATCACCTTTGATCCAACGGCCCGCCAACACGGTTGCGAGCACCTCTCTGGCGATTGTGTATTGCGAGTCGAACTTCGGTCGCGTCGATGGGAAAACTGCGAACGGGCTTGTTCGCCATTCAGAGAAATACAAGATCGTGGCAGTCATCGACAGCACAAAAGCCGGTATCGACGCAGGCTACGAACTTGACGGCAAGCCCAACGGTATTCCTATCTTCTGCAATCTTCGCGACGCCTTGGATACACTCGAATGCGAGCCAAACTATTTCGTCTATGGCATGGCACCGGCGACTGGCATGCTGTCGGCATGCGAGCGCGGCGTCGTGCTTGCGGCAATCGGGGCCGGCATGAACATCGTCAACGGGTTGCACGAGTTTCTCAATGACGATCCCGAGTTTTTGGCAGCTTCTAAGGCCGCCAATGTCGAGATGGTAGATGTTCGCAAGCCAAGCCCCAAGAACGAACTTCGTCTCTTCACGGGACGCATCAACGACGTCCCATGTCCACGCATCGCCGTGCTCGGCACCGACTGTGCCATCGGAAAGCGAACCACCGCGAGCATTCTGACCCGCGCACTCAACCAACGCGGGGTCAAAGCCGTCATGGTCAGCACTGGCCAGACGGGACTGATCCAGGGAGGACGTTACGGGGTGGCGCTGGACGCTGTTCCCTCGCAGTTTTGCTGTGGGGAGTTGGAAGCGGCAATTCTAGAGGCAAGTAATGAGGAGAGTCCTGACGTCATCATTATCGAGGGTCAAGGTTCACTCAGTCACCCAGCCTTCTGCACATCCGCCTTTATCCTGAAAGGCAGCATGCCAGATAGTATCATCCTGCAACACGCTCCCGGCCGAACGCATCGGTGCGACTTCGAATCTATGGCGATGCCGACACCGCTTTCAGAAATCAATCTCATTCAATCCTTTGCAGATACCAAGGTCATCGGCCTGACGATCAATCATGAAAATATGACGGATGACGAGGTCTCAGCTGCCATCACCGACTACGAGTGCCAGCTCGGCATTCCGGTCACTGATGCGCTATCCCGCCCGACTGAGATTTTGGTGCAAATGGTTCTCTCGGCGCACCCTCAGCTTCTGCGGAATCTTACAGTCACTGCGCAGTGACCGCACCCCGGCTCGAAATCAGTCTAGACAAGATCTTTCACAACGCATCGACACTCGTTCGACGCCTGAGACGATCTGGCATCGCAGTGACCGGTGTCACCAAGGCTTGCATGGGGAATCCGAGCTATGCGGCGACGTTGCTCGCGGCTGGCGTCCGGACGATCGGGGACTCCAGAATCGAGAACATACTGGAAATGCGCCGTGCCGGAATAACCGCACCTATTGCGCTGATCCGCCCGCCAATGCTGAGCCAGGCCGGTCTTGTCGTGGCCAACGCCGACATCAGCTTCAACACGGAATTGGACGTCATCAGTGCATTGTCGGATGCCGCTCGAAAAACTGACCGCCGTCACGCTGTCGTTTTGATGGTTGAACTGGGCGACCTTCGAGAAGGAATCATGCCCGATGACATCGAAGAGACTGTGGGCCACACGCTGAGTTACCCCAACATTGATTTGCGTGGCATCGGTGCCAATCTAGGCTGCTTCAACGGCGTCGTGCCTGATGCCAAAAACATGGGCGAGTTGTCCCGCTTAGCCGATGACCTCGACCAGCATTTTGGCGCCAGCAGCCCGTCGATCACGCGCGATGTATCAGGGGGAAATTCCAGTAACCTGACATGGGCATTCAGCGGCAACAGGATTGGCAGGATTAATGAATTGCGCCTGGGTGAGTCCATCTTGATGGGCATCGATCCGCTGCATCGCCAGCCCATTGAGGGGCTGCATTTGGATGCCGTCACTCTTTTCGCTGAAGTTATCGAATCTAAATTGAAACCCGCACAGACATATGGTGCATTGGCACATCCGACGTTCGAACGAAATACGACAGAACACCATCACGGGACGCGCAACCAGGCAATCTTGGCAATCGGACATCAGGACACCGACCCTGCTGGTCTCACAGCGCCAAGCGATATAGACGTCCTGGGAGCTTCTAGTGACCACCTCGTCGTCAAGATTAGCGGCCGCGTGACCAAGGTGGGAAACGAAATCGCCTTCCAGCCAAACTACAGCGCCGTATTGCGCGCTATGACCTCACCCTATGTAACCAAGGTCTTTCAACAACGCCAAGATGCAAATCGGTTGACCTGAGCCCCGCAATTTCCTCCAGATTTGGGTAGAGTCCGTTTATCCGAGGAAGGAGACGGACGATGCGAAAGAGTAGGTTTTCAGAAGAACAGATCATCTCGATTTTGCGCGAACAGGAGAGCGGACAGGCGACCAAGGATGTCTGCCGTCGGCATGGCATCAGCGCGGCGACGTTTTACAAATGGAAGGCGAAGTTCGGTGGCATGGACGTCTCGGATGCCAAGCGGCTGAAGGCCCTCGAAGACGAGAACGCGAAGCTCAAGAAGCTCTTGGCCGAGACGATGCTTGACGTTGCTATCTTGAAGGACGTCAACAGCCGAAAGTGGTAGCGCCGGCAGCCAAGCGTCAGGCCGTGGCGCACGTCTGCAAGACCCATAAGGTCTCCGAGCGCCGCGCCTGTGCTGTCCTGCAAGCCGACCGATCGATGGTGCGTTACCGCAGCCGTCGTGCCAGCGACGCCGTCCACCGGCGGCGTATTCGGGAGTTGGCGCAAGAACGGCGCCGCTTCGGCTACCGGCGTTTGTTGATCCTTTATCGACGCGAAGGCGCCCAGATGAACCACAAGCGTTTCCGACGGCTCTACCGGGAAGAGGGTTTGCAGGTGAGAAAGCGTGGCGGGCGCAAGCGGGCACTTGGCACCCGAGCACCGATTGCCTTGCCGTCAGGGCCGAATGTGCGCTGGTTGATGGATTTCGTTTCCGACAGCTTCACGGACGGCCGCCGGTTCCGGGTGTTGTGCATCGTCGACGATTACACCCGCGAGTGCCTCGGCCTGGTGGCGGACACATCGCTGTCAGGTGCCCGGGTTGGCCGTGAACTGGACCGGATCATCGCGCGGCGCAAGGTCAAGCCAACG
>JAJFHK010000175.1 GCA_021775655.1 Filomicrobium sp.
CGGCAATGACACGGTTGATTATTCAGGTTCCGGTTCCGGCGTATTCGTCGATCTCGGAATAGGAATCGGCCTTGGCGAAGGCATAGATACAATCAATGGCGTCGAAGGTGTCATCGGATCCGACAGCGCTGACGTGCTGAATGGTAGCAGCGGCGACAACACGATTGAAGGTGGCGCTGGCAACGACGTCATCAACGGTGGTGCAGGCAACGATACGGCAAGCTACGCTGGCGCCACGTCCGGTGTTAATGTCGACCTGAAATCTGGGCAGGCAAGCGGCGGTGCGGGACGCGACAAACTGACCAGCATTGAGAATCTTTTGGGCTCTGCCAATGACGATCAGTTGAGCGGAAGTAACGGCGATAACGTCATCGACGGCGGCGCAGGTAATGACAAGCTTTCCGGTGGCCGGGGTAACGACACCCTCACCGGGGGTGCAGGCGCGGACACATTTGAATTCAAGAAATCTGATGTTGTCTCCGGCTGGAATCATCACGGCGTCGACCGCATTACTGACTTCGGCGCCGGCGACCGGCTTGACCTCGAAGACCTCCTCAAGGGTGTCAAGTATGACGAACTGTCAGACGTCATCCGTCTAACGACGACGGAGGAAGGCACGTTGTTGTCGATCGACGTCAAAGGCTACAGCGGCTTTGCTGACGTCGTGATGCTCGAAGGCGTTTTCGATTTGGACCTCGATTACCTCGACGGCAGCGGACAGCTGATCGTGTAGTCAAACGGTCGTAGGCTCCTGCCCAAACCAAATCCCGGCCAACCAGGCCGGGGTTTCTTTTTGAAACATCACGATAGGCATTCTTTACGAATGGTTGCCGTTCAACGCCGCAGCGGTTCGGCGATCGTAAAGAACTTTAGCTTAATCTCTGCAGTGTCTGCCCGGTGAATATCTCGCGCCTACCACATTGCGCTAGCGAACTCACCTTCAGACCGGTCGGCTCCTGGGTGGGAAGCGACCCGTAACGTCTTAGATGAATCGCCCGCAACGGGGACTTGTTACATGCGTACCTCAAGGCGGATGCTCGGTCAGATCCGCTGGGCTGTCTTTGTCGCCTTCCTGTTTTCCGGCTGCATCAATATCTTGATGCTGGCCCTGCCCCTGTACACGCTACAGATCTTCGAAAATGTTGTGCCGGTCGGCAGCATTGAAACGCTTCTTGTCCTGTCCGCGCTGATAGCAGGTGCGATCGCATCGCTGGCGCTTCTGGAAATCGTTCGCGATCGCATCATGCTGCGCGCCGGCGTGTGGATCGATCATGAATTAGGGCAAGACATCCTCGAGAACGGTCTCAAGCATCGCGCGTCTGCTGCGGACCTGAAGGCTGACGCGCGCGCTCTAATGCGACTGAGGGCTTTCCTTACAAGCCCGGCAATGATGCCGCTTTTCGACGCGCCGTTCGTGCCCTTCTTCCTTCTGATCCTCATCGCGCTACACCCAATGATCGGGCTCGTTGCCGCCACTGCGGCGATCCTGCTCCTGCTCACTGCCCTCGTGCACATTTTTACCACGACAAAGTTGCACGAAGAGACAAGCCAATCGAGCGAGCGGGCCGAACATTGGTGGTCAACGGTTGCCGGTAACGGACAGTTGGCTGGAGCACTTGGCATCGGCCCGGGAGCGACCAGTCAGTGGGAATGGTTCAACCGCGCCCAAATCGCAAGCTCGTATTCGCTGGGCAAACGCTCAGGCTTTGTCAAAGTTGTGTCGCGCACGGTTCGCCTAAGCGCTCAGGCAGGCGTTTACGGCGTCGGCGCGTGGCTTGTTGTTGGAGGAGAGCTGACACCCGGCGCCCTGGTCGCATCCGCTATTCTGATCTCTCGCGTCATCGGGCCGCTTGAACAACTCGTCGGTTCAATCAAGGCAATCCGTACCGCATGGGTGGCCTATAGGCGCCTCAAGGCGTTGCCCTCCGACGCTGTCGTTCCAGCACTTGCTGACCGCGACGCTGCACCCCACGGAGCATTCGTGCTTTCCCAGGTCGTTGTCCATCATCCCTCCCGCAGGACGGCGGCACTTCGCGCCGTCAGCTTGGACATCGCTCCCGGATCATGCCTCGCGCTTGTTGGACCGAATGGCGCGGGCAAATCGACGCTCGCCGCCGTCATTGCCGGCGCGGTCGTGCCGACCAGCGGTGCTGCTGATCTTGACGGAGTGCCGGTCCACAAGTGGCAGCGTTGGGAAGGTCTCCCACCTGTCGGCTTTGCGCCTGATGAGCCGGCACTGATCGAAGGAACAGTCCACGCCAACATAGCCCGCTTCCGCGAAGCAAGCCTCACCGCCATCAACGCTACCGCAGTCAGAGCTGGTGTTCACGAAATTCTTCAAGCCCTCCCTGAAGGCTACGACACCAATGTCGGACCGCAAGGACGCCATCTTTCACTCAGCGAACGCCGCGCGGTATCGCTGGCCCGTGCACTACATGGCTCCCCTTGCATGATCGTGCTGGACGAACCCGAAGCCGGTCTCGATGGCGCTGGTGTCCGCCGCCTTATCGACACCCTGAATGCGCTTAAAGAGACCGGTGTCGGTCTCGTCATTGCGACTCAAGATCCACGCCTTCTCGCACTCGCAGACAATATCGCGCTTCTCGGGCAGGGCAGCCTCGTGTCGCTGGAGGAGGCGTCATCCATGCTCGACTCATACGAGAGCACGCGCACAAGGCAACAACCCGCCGAAAGCGTCGGGCTCCACTGAATTTTTAGGATCTCAAATGACCGACAAATTGACGTCGCGCAACAAGATGAAGCGAATTCCGCGCCTCGACATTCGCGCGCCGATACTGTTCGGAGTGACCGTTGTCTCACTGTTCTTTGGCGCTGGCATTGGCGGAGCCGCTTTTCTTCCGCTCGACAAGGGCGTCGGCATGCCCGGCAAATTTATCGTCGAGACGAAGGTCAAGCCGGTCCAACATGAACGCGGTGGCCGTATCAAAATTATCCACGTTGTCGAAGGCCAGAAGGTATCTGCTGGTGACTTGGTCGTGACGTTCGATACAGCCGCACTGGCTGAGCAGATCGAAGCCCTCAACGCACAGGCTGGTGCCGCAGCTCGTCAGCTTGATCTGGCACAGCAAGAAGCCGCCACGATGAACGATCTTCTCGAGCGCAAGTTGACCCAGCGCTCCCGTGTTCTTGCGATCGAGCGTCAAGTGGCCCAGATCGAGAAGGAAGTGGCCTCCATAAATGCGCGCGTCGCTGTCGCCAACCAGGAATTAAAACACGCCGAAGTCCGCTCGCCGGTATCCGGACGTATTCTAACTTTGAAGGTCAACGGCATTGGGGCAGTCGCCGAGCCAGGGGGGCTCCTGATGGAAGTCGTACCAGCCTCGGACAAGTTGGTCATCGAGGGCCGTTTGCCGCCTGACAGCATTGAAAACGTCGTCAACGGCATGGCCGCCAAAGTCTGGCTGCCGGCATTGAGCTGGCGCGAGCAGCGGCCCCTCGCCGCCAAACTCTCCTGGGTCTCGCCTGACAGCGTCGAAGACCAGCGAACCGGCGGCCGCTATTTCACCGCCCGACTTGTCCTCGACCAGACCACCGCCGCCGATCTTTCCAAAAAGGTAACACTGGTTCCAGGTATGCGCGCAGAAATCCTGCTTCTCACGGGCCAGCGGACGCTACTCGACCAAATCGTCAACCCTCTTCTACGCAACATGAACCGCGCATTCCGGAACTAACACCTGCAAGCCACCAGTTGACCCAATAGGCACTCACCAATGCAGCAATTCAACGTCAAGTCGATCGTCTTCAATGCCGCCGCCGGGCTTGTTGTGCTGTCGACATTCATCTTCATGCTGCGCAGCCTGTTCGTCACCGAGGTCATCCCTCCGTGTTCAACCCGCTATCCCTCTCCAACTGAGTTCACGCTCGATAGCGGCAAAGGTCCGATGAGCCCAGTGCAGCTGGTCGGGGTTATTGGCGGCACACAGCGCGGGATCTACCGCAATGCGAAAGTCGTGGAGGTTCGCGATACAGCCAGCAAGCATGCGCTTAAGGTAACCCTCCGCCCAGATTCGGAAAACGCACGAACCACCGGCGAAGGCAATGGTATCGTCTTCCAATGGACGCCTGAAGCGTTGGCTGGTGCGACCACTGCTTGCCTGTCTTACTCCGTATACCTGCCGAAGAAGTTTGAATTTGGCGGCGGCGGCATCTTGCCTGGCCTTTATGCCGGCGCGCCCAACACCATCAACGAAGCGTTGGATGGAAAGACTGCCGTTGCTCAGCGGCTAGTCTGGCGCAACAACGGCCGCGCAAACATCTATGCCCAGCTTCCCGGTTATGAAGCAAACGGC
The DNA here is from genome assembly GCA_021775655.1 of Filomicrobium sp. GTDB lineage: Bacteria > Pseudomonadota > Alphaproteobacteria > Rhizobiales > Hyphomicrobiaceae > Filomicrobium. The sequence goes on from JAJFHK010000175.1 coordinate 4,311, forward strand.
GGCGCCTACCTGGACACCGACGGTATCAAATTTCCCCGCGGCCGCTGGGTTGCAGTCGAACAGGAAATCAAGCTCAACGATCTGGGTAAGGCGAACGGATTGAGCCGCCTTTTTTTCGATGGAGAAAAGGTCATCGAAAAGAACCGGATGCAGTGGCGCAAGAACGGCAAGCTGACGTTGTCAGGGGTACATGCCGAAGTCACCTACGCCATGCCGCACCGACAAACCAAGCCGCCGAAAGCAACCGCAGTTTACATCTCGCCAATGCAGTTGCGCTGGCAGTAGCTCCAAACGTTCCATCAGGCTACAATTTCCGAACTAGAATAATAGATGTGCGACATGCTTGATGGTGTGGCACGGTTGATGCTAGAACTTAAAGCGTCCGAGCGTGGCTCCCCCCACCAATTCCCCCCCTGAGTGGTGCCACGCAGTCTCGCCCGCGGTCATCTCCCGATCGCGGGTGTTTTTTGACCGTTCACTGAGAATCAGCTTCAGAAGGCCGCTGCGCCTTGCCCTGCCAAATGCCGCGCTTGGCGGCCTTGGCATCCGCTTCTTCGCTACCGTAGGCGCGAAAATATCCGGTACCGGCAAAGACAGCCCCCTTCTCGACCAGTGAAGCAGCAATATTCTTGTCGCCAACCATGCAATCGGCAATCTTGCGCCCTTCTGCATCCGTCTGCGAGACGTTGCATACGATCGTTTCGTATCCCGTGATTTTGCGCAGGGCGTTGAGCGCGGAGCGCCCGCACCTCCATTTGCGTCCGCGGCGATCCGCGCACGTTTGGCGCAATCCCGGCGCTTCAATTCCACGCAGCACGACCTTCTCCCCGCCAATGGCCATGACGTCACCGGTCAGCGCCTTAGCCTTACCTTCAATCGATTCGGATGCCGCTGGTCCAGCAGGCGAGTCGGTCGAGGGGCCAGGGCCTGAGAGATAGGGCGCAACAAGTAACCCCGCGCCAACGACAAGGCTGATGACAATAATGCCTGCGAGCCCTTTGGCGAGGCCGGCGAAATCAGCATCCTGATTTACGTGCTGCTTGTTGGAATTTTCGCCGTCCGCATTATAACGGCGCGTACTGAACGGAGCGTTGAGTGACGCGCGACCGGCGATCACCGGCAGCACTGCAAGTCCTAACAGGGCCGCCGCAATGATGCTTGCGGTTATGGCAACTGCATCGAACCCTTGTTGTGTGAACC
>JAJFHK010000176.1 GCA_021775655.1 Filomicrobium sp.
TTTTTTCACCGTGGTCATCCACTCGCTTTCATCAACGATAGCGCTCGGATCCCATGTCGCGGCAATGGCGCCATAAGAATTGCGCCTGCCATAGCAACCACCGACGCAATCGATCGACGCGGTTCCCGCGACAATTCCTGCTTTCAGCGGCTTTTGGTTGACCGGGCCGCGCGCATCGCGTCGTTCCATGTAGACGATCTCGACCGGGTTCTTTGCGCAGCCGGCCTCGCATACGACGACAAATTCGTCAGGGTGTTGTGCGGCAAGCGGATGGGGGGCTTTTTCCTTATGCGCTTGGAATTTCGAATGCGCCCATTGATCAAAGATGTCGGTCGTCTGTTCCGGGGAGACGGCGGCCACTTCGACTGGCTTTTTGCTTTTCTTCGAGGTGGCAGGAACGGCGGTCTGCACAGGAGTTTTTTCAGGTTCTGTTGCTGCGGGCTCACTCTCGACTACGGCATCACCACCGGCCTCATCGTGGGCATCGGCAGCTTCCATCAATGGGTCAATGCCGGCGGGTTCTGGCTCCTGCTCAGAGGCAACTTCAGCCTCAGACTGACCGGCCTGGGCAGGGAAGAACGGTTCGTGAGCAGGCTCGACCGCTGGCTGGGGATCGACCTCGGGGCCGTGATCTACAGCTTCGATTGAAGTTTCGGGACTGGCGACCGGTGCAGTTTCGGGTTCGTGGTCTGCCGGTTCGAACGAATCGCGCCTGATTTCCTCGAAGGATTCTGGGGAATCCTCGCCGGCTTCGATCGGTTCGACCGTAACGTTCTCATGATCCATACGCAGTTGATCGGCGGCGGCCGGAACCGCTGCGAGAACGAATGAGGAAAGGAGAATGGTGCAAACCGCGGCTGGGCGGTGCGCCCACAATGCGGACTGCGGGGACTTCAACGCTTTGTACATGGCACCCTGCAACTTTGGACAAACATCGGGTTATCAGGGTGGAAGACTTGCACAAAGCGGTTAACGAACCATTTACCTGTGCTTCGCCTCAGGTAAAGAGATTCGAAGCCCGGAACTGTTATTGAGCCGAGTTGCTGGAGCGCGACTACGTTTAGCGGGTGTGTTGGAAATATTGCGGCTCGCCACCCTTGGGACCATTGATGATGTGAACGTTGCGGAAATCCGAAGGGACGTCTGCGATGGCAACCGGTTTGAGTTCGGCGGCAGGCGCGGTCGGATCAATATCCAGCTTTCGCAACTGTGCCGCAATTTCTTCAGGACGCCGATCTGGCAAAGGCAGGTCGACAGGAACCGCTGGGGGTGGTTCAACAACTGGCGCAGCAGGAACTGGAGCTGGCGCCGCTACAGCGCCTGGGGCAACGCCGCGTCCATAATACTTGGCAATACAGGGGTCCGTATTAACGAGTACGGAGATTTGCTCCTGCGTCAGCGTCAAAACGCGGCCATCGTCGCAGACGAATGTTTCCACCGCCGCTGCCGGCGTGGCTGCCGCCGCGAAAAGAATTGCGACAGTAAGCGCGCCGCTGATTATCGCATTCGAGCGCTTTGCACGCATCGTACCCCTCCGTGATGCACTATCTCATCCGACTGCTACAGTGATACCTGCAATCTCTTATCTGCCGTACGTGGCGAAGTCAGGCCGACAGCAAAAATTGTAGCAGCCACCAGCTCGTTTGCCTTCCATCTATTACTGCGCTGCTGGGTATCGCCAATAGGTCCCCTGGTCCGTCTCCACAGATTCGAGTTTCGGCAGGCGCAATCCAGGAGGGCGAATGCCCGCTGAGACGAGCCTGCCAATGTCCTCAAGCAGAGCATTGTTTTCGGCGTAGCCAGAATGGTTGATTCCGACGCTGTCCATACTTGTTGCGGTTGCATCGATGGTATCGATGCCTTCCATGATGATGGGGCCACTCTCGGGAACATCGCCGGCACGAGGAACTCCCCCGTTTACTTGTCGGGAGAATGCAAGTGCGGTGTCGTTGGCGGCGGCGTAAAGCGTGATGCCTTCGGCGATTCCAGCTATCGATTTGACGATGTGTTGGAAACTGTCGCGGTCGACATCCGGAGCGGCAAGTATCAACTGTGAAATCTGAACGCCGTCAGGCATCGAGCGCTTCATGTCCTGGAGGGTGCGAAGCAGAAGTTGATTGCCCATAGAATGCGCGATAATCGAAACTTTTTTGGCCCCTGTTTCATCGCGCACCATTTCCAGGAACTTGCGCAGGTGGATTTCAGCCTGGCCGGAACTTTCGCGGTCATAAGTGTAGCCCTGAAGCGTGCCACCGGAGGGCCAGCTGTAAAGGAAGGGTGCGCCGTCAAATTTTAGATCGTAGGCGATCTGGGCGGTGCGGTAGACCGCGTTGTCGAACTTCGTCTTGTAGCCGTGAATGAAGACGAGGGCGTGATCCTTGAACCGGGCAGATTTCTGCAGGCGCTCTTTGACGAGCTTCAAGAATTCCTCCTTGGTCAGCGCGTTGAGCTCTTTCATGGTGAAGTGCTTTTTGGGATCTTCAGCGGCCTCGTAAAGAACAATGTCGACGTAAGGAATCTTGATTGCCCAGGGGCGTTCGACCATGGGAACCACATGCTCTTTCGGGATTGTCACCAGCGCGCGTCCAAGTTCGAGGCGGCGACCCCGCTGCCAGTCGTAGCCGATGCGTTTTTCCTTGTCCGCACGGGCCCGGTCGGTGCCATAGTAAACGGGAACGACAGACCAGTCTTCCGTCACTTCCTCGGCAGCACTGGATACGACAGGCGCGCCTGCGCCCGGAACAATGTCATTCAGCGCCACGTCCGGACTTGCCGCTTCTTCGGTCGCAGCCTCGCCCGGTGGCTCCGAACCGGCATTGTCGTCATCTCGGCCTGACACACCCAAGTTGATGATGCTGTCAGTATCGAAACCGTCTCGGTCGGGTGCCCCAGCAGCGGGCGGGTTCGCAGGCTTGTTATCAAGTTCCTCCAGCGTCAGATTGGCACCACCACTCCCAGACGTGCCGTGACCGCCGACACTCCCCTGGGATCCGCCACCGTTTGCACTTGCAGGTGGCTTATGGCTGTAGGAGCGGTGATAGCGGCGAGTTGGTTTCTTACGCTTAGCGCTTCCGCTCCCTACTGCAGCCTCGTCATTCTTGCTAGCTTCTTCATCGGCACCTGCAGCAGGTTCGACAGACGTCAGCTCGGCAGCTTCGTTTTCCGTTGGCTGCTTACTCGTTGCAGTTGTCTCTGGCTTGGCCTTAGCCTCCTTGCTGTTTTTCCGCGGGTCTAGTTTTGCTTTCTCGCGGTTCTGTTGCGCTTCAGATTCAGAGGAGCCTTCCGCCAGTTCTTTTGATTTTTCCGCAACCTTAGACTCGGCGGCCTTATCGGCGTGCTCTTCCGCCGTGGCGGTATTGGATTCTTGCTCGACCGGCGGCGCGGCGCGCTTCTTGTCCGGCTTTGCTATATCTTTGGGCGAGCTTCCGCCGACAGGTGCAGGCGAGCCGACTTTATCGAGCATTGCGCTCTGATTGCCGTACAACAGGAACAGCATCGCCGGCACGACGATCAGTGCGCCAAGCAGAACCCGTGTTGCAGTTCGAACGACGGCATTGGCCCCTTCGACGATACGCCAGCCCACTATGTAAATGACGACGACTGCCAACAGCAAGCCGGCGAGCAGCGCCAAATTCTGCATATTTTCCATCGTGGTCCGCCCCTTCAGATGTCCGCGTTCGGCATTGCTCTACATGGGAAAAACTCTTAGAGCAAAACGAGATCGAACACTAACAGGGGTTTTGTGTCGAACACTTGATCTGGTCGCTATTGTGCGATGTCGGCGTTGCGGTCTGGGCAATCCTCATGCTTTCAACCTATGGGCCTTGCGGGCCACACGGTTTGCATGGATGCTCGCGCGAGATGCAACCAAGAGAATAAGAGCGTGCAGGGATCAAGTGACGAAGGCGATGTAAAGCCCGCCGAGAGGCAATCAGGGCTCACACCGCAACAATATGCTGACGGCATTACGAGTGGCGACCGGTCAATTCTGGCGCGCGCCATAACGCTGATTGAAAGCACGCGCGCACAGCATCAAGAGCTGGCGCACGAGGTGCTGCAACTTCTGATGGAAAGAACGGGCCATGCGGTGCGACTTGGCATCACAGGCGTTCCAGGAGTCGGCAAATCGACGACCATCGATCAGCTTGGCATCAACCTGGTTGAAGAAGGTCACAAAGTTGCAGTTCTCGCGGTCGATCCGACCTCGAAACGGACTGGAGGTTCGATCCTCGGAGACAAGACGCGGATGGCGCGGTTGGCAATTCACCCTGATGCGTTTATCCGGCCATCGCCGACGTCAGGAACGCTTGGCGGTGTTACGCGCAAAACGCGCGAGACGATGGCGCTTGTCGAAGCTGCCGGTTTCGATGTCATAATCGTTGAAACCGTCGGCGTCGGTCAATCGGAGGTGGCGGTTGCCGACATGGTGGATTTCTTTCTCGTGCTGCTGCTGCCTGGCGGAGGTGATGACCTGCAGGGCATCAAGAAGGGCATCATCGAGATCGCTGACATGATTGCCATCAACAAGGCGGATGGCGAGAACGTATTCCGGGCCAAGTCTGCGGCCGCCGAGTACCGCAACGCGCTCCACATCCTGGCACCGCACTCGGAGACTTGGTCGCCGCCGGTAATTACAATTTCGGGAGCGAATAACGATGGTCTCGAAGACCTGTGGGCGAAGGTCAAGCAACATCGTGATCTGACGACAGCGTCTGGGGAATTCGAAACTCGCCGACAAAGTCAGGCGGTAGCATGGATGCGTGATATGCTGCGCGAGCGACTAATGGCTCAGATGATTGCCAACCCGGATGTCGCCCGTGAACTT
>JAJFHK010000177.1 GCA_021775655.1 Filomicrobium sp.
CGGCCAAGACAGCGCCAGTGCTATTGGCGTACGCATATCTGGTTCCGAGAGCTGAGCCAGCACCGATCCGTCAACGTACGACACCAGGCAATGCACGATCGATTGGCGGTGAACCAGCATATCAAGCTGACGAGTTGAAACGGGAAACAGGTGCAATGCTTCGATCAATTCGAGCCCCTTATTCATCATCGTCGCTGAATCGACGGTGATTTTTGAGCCCATCGACCAATTGGGATGATTGAGCGCTTCAGCACGCGTCGCACGCTCGATTTGCTCAAGCGGCCAGTCCCGGAAGGGACCCCCGGAAGCCGTCAGAACGATCCTTTCGATCGCATCTGGAGTTGAATCTCTCAACACTTGAAATGCTGCAGAATGCTCGCTGTCGACTGGAATAAGTTCGCAGTTGGACTTTGCTACTTCCTGCATGAATAGATCGCCTGCAGAAACCAAGCACTCTTTGTTGGCAAGCCCCAATCGCCGGCCTGTATTGACCGCTGCCAGGGCTGGTTTCAGCCCCGCAGCACCGACAATTGCAGCAATCGTGCAATCGACAGGGACTGATGCTGCTTCGATGAGTGCATCCTCCCCGGCCGCAACTTCAATTCCGGTCCCGCTAAGAGCATCCTGCAGCGCCCCATAAAGCGCCGGATCGCCAATCACTGCCCGGTCTGCACCGCACGAGCGCGCGCAGGCCGCCAGCCCCTCCACGTTGGAATTTGCCGTCACCGCAAAGACTTCGAATGCACCCTCACTGCGCGCAACAAGGTCAAGCGTGTTCGTGCCAATCGATCCAGTCGCACCAAGCACCGTCAGACGCCGAGGAGGCGCATCGATTGTCCTGCCGGCATCCCTCGGCCTACCGGGATAGACGTAAGCCTCGTGGCCTGCACTAGCGGTCATCACGTTACCCTTCAATTCGAACGATGCAATTTAACTCCGGAGTAACATATTGATTAAGCGCCAAAAATTAGGGCCTTTGCCGGTGCAGAAGAATTTATTGCCAAGCCGATCACAGCGGCCAGAGTTGCAGCGGTGACGATTCCATCCATCCGATCCATGAATCCACCATGACCTGGAATAAGGTCGCTCGCATTCTTTACACGGAACAGACGCTTCAACGCCGATTCCGCAAGATCACCTAATTGCGCGGCAACACTGAGCAGCACCGTACAGGCGACTAAATAGAACAGAGGCACTCCAGCAATAACACTCCAAAAAACGATTGCGACGACGATCGCGGCGATCACGCCGCTGATCAGCCCTGCCCATGTTTTATTGGGTGAAATGCTGGGGTAAAGTTTAGCTCCCCCGATTAATCTTCCGCCGGCAAACGCGCCAATATCGCTCGCCCAGACAACTGTGAAAATGAACAGAACTGCGGTCAGGCCGTAGGGCTCAGCGCCACGCAACCAGATCAACGCAACCGCAGGAATCCCCACATAGAGCACCCCCAGGACTGAAACTCCCGGTGCCGTCCTAAAATTGAGAGCCGCCAACGTCAGTACACCAACTCCCAGAACGCCAAGAGCAAACCAGGGGCTGGCGAGTGTCGCAGCAAGGATTGCAAGTAAGACCGCGATAGAATGGACAACCAGCGAAACGTCGCGGCCACCGCCTCGGCGGACAATCTTTCCCCACTCCCAACACATCACGAGCGCAACAAGGCCCACCAGCACTCCGAAAGCCTCACGCCCGGCGAATAGTGCGCCTAGGGCGCAACCCGCCAAAAGTACAGCCGACGCCGCCCGGAGTTTCAACTCATCGAGCCAGCCGATCGTTCTTGCCTCCCTGCCACCTGCTTCCAATGTCACCGATCGCGGCCTCTCACGCCGAAGTACGTTGCGCCAAGCCGCCATAGCGACGTTCGCGGCCGTAATACTCGGCGATCGCCGCTTCCAGGTGTTCGCGCCCGAAATCCGGCCAATAAGTATCGAGAAATACGAACTCCGCATAGGCGGCCTGCCAAAGCAAGAAGTTCGACAGTCTCATCTCTCCGCTGGTTCGGATCAGAAGGTCAGGATCCGGTATACCGGCTGTGTCCAGAGCGGTGTCGAGCAACTTAGCATCGATCGCAGCCGGATCGAGGCGACCGGCGGCCACTTCGCGGGCCAATTGAGCGGCGGCGCGGGCAATTTCACTTCGCCCCCCGTAGTTAAAGGCTATCGTCAGAGTCAGCCGCGTATTGCCTTCCGTCAGCTCCTTAGCTTCATCGATGAGCGACAGTAACTCCGTATCGACCCGCTCGCGCTCGCCGATTGTGCAAATACGCACGTTGGCGTCGTGCAGCTCAGCCAGATCCCGTCTGATAAATCGCTTCATCAACCCCATGAGGTATTCGACTTCCTCGGAAGGTCGAGACCAGTTCTCCGAGGAAAAGCTATAGATTGTCAGGTATGGAATATTGAGCTCGATGGCCGCACGCACTGTGCGACGTACTGCTTCCACACCTTCCCGGTGCCCCATCGTTCTCGGCAAGCCACGCTGACTGGCCCAGCGCCCATTGCCATCCATGATAATGGCAACATGCTGCAAGCTGGCGACATCGACATCGCGGTTGGCGGGGCTGGGCGAAGGATTGACCAATGGAGCGGACGCGCTTTTTTTCACTTCGGTTGCGGGAAATGCAAGAGACAGCTGCAAATCGGACCGTCAAGCAGGCGTAAAGGGCACCTTAGACAGTCTGAATTTCTTGCTCTTTGGTAGCCAGCACATCATCAACCATTTTTACGTACTTGTCGGTCGACTCCTGGACACTTGCGGAATTTTTACGGTGATCATCTTCACTGATTTCGCCCGCTTTTTCCATTTTCTTCAAGGTGTCCATGCCATCGCGACGGACGTTGCGCACGGATACTTTCGATTTTTCGGCATATTCATGCGCAATTTTGACGAGTTCCTTGCGCCGGTCGGCTGTCAACGTCGGAATCGGTAAGCGGATCAACTGGCCGTCGATGACGGGATTGAGGCCGAGACTCGACTCACGGATGCCCTTTTCGACGGCAGCGACATTCGATTTGTCCCAGACCTGAATAGTAAGCATCCGGGGTTCGGGGACCGAAACTGTACCAACCTGTGCCAAAGGCATCTTTGAGCCGTAAACCGTGACCTGGATCGGGTCGAGCAGATGTACGCTGGCACGCCCTGTCCTAAGACCGCTCAAGTCGCGCTTCAAGGCATCTATCGACGATCCCATCTGGGCTTCGAGGTCTTTCAGGTCGAATCCATCCGCCATGTTTTGTCTCCTTAGTCCGTGGAGCTTCGTAAAGGTGAGCAATCGAATCGCCGGTTGCCGTGCCGCAGCGGCCCATTCACTGCCTGGAGCATCTTAACGCCACTTAGGCGCTAATCACTGTTGCCCGAGCCTCACCTGTCAATAGCTTCAAGAGATTTCCCGGAACTTCTATTGAACAGACAAT
>JAJFHK010000178.1 GCA_021775655.1 Filomicrobium sp.
CGGCCGCGTTGCCGGCGGTCGCGGATTTGCAGAATCGCGGAAGCGAGCCCATTGCAGCCAGGGGTGCTGTGGGGCAAGCGCGTTAGCAATGCCAAGACCGCCGAGCAATGCATTCATGCGCATAAGCCAACGAGACGGAACGCTTGGCACGCCATCGACCTTCTTAGCGCGCGTCAGGCAGACCTCACTGGCGCCCATGAGAGCAGCAAAGTCGCGCGCCTCGCGGCCTGTCTCCTCTTCAGGCGACGGCAACTCCATCTCGACGCGCATCGGGCGATTGAGCCAGGGACCTGGGTCGGTCGAGTCGGGCCATGAAGTCTCGTTGAGCGACCCCAGGATAACGACGTCGGCGGTCAGAAGTTGTGATTCCATAGGCCCCCAAATCGACAATCGCGGGTGTTTGGGAACGCGCGGGATAACGGGCGGAAGCGTCGCAATGAGTCCACGGTAGAGATCGGGATAATCGTTCGCAGTTATATCCGGCGAGGCATTCGCGCAGGCAACCAGATTGGTGAAGAAGTCTGAAGCTGCCTGACCAGCCTCACCGGCGTAGAGTTCAACGTCCGCACCAGCTTCGATTTCCTCACTAGTAAGACAACTTGCATTTTCAGCAACCTTGGCGTGGCGAGCAGCGATGTCGCTAAGTGCGTGTTCGGAGCGGTCCGCAAACGCTTCAAGGAGCGGTGCGTAGACCTCACGCAATTTCGCGAGAAGGTCGGTTGCGCGCTCCCAGTCCTCGTCCCACAACCGTTGAGCCGCCATATCGCGGCGCTCGTGCGCGTCGATCTCGTCGCGGGCTCGGCGAAGAGCAGCTTCGACACCATCCAGGCTGCCACCGATGTAAGTTGTCCGGAAGGCTGCGAGTTCGAGAGCGCGAGCTGCAAATCGAACTTCACGGGCAGACAGTCCGAAACGGGCGAGTGGGTGCTTCAATAGCGCCATCGTCGCGACCGGTGTAAAGTCCTTGGAGATGGCATCGATGACCAATTCCAGAAATGTACCCGGCACAGTCTTGGCAAATGGGCGCCCGGCGCTGTCGTCGACACGGATGCCCCAGGCTTCCAGACGGATTGCCACGCGGCGTGCCAGCAAGCGATCCGGCGTCACGAGGGCGGCGGTCTTGTCAGCGTGTTCCGCTGATTCGCGCATAACCAGCGCGATGGCCTCGGCTTCTTCCTGAGGGTTTGCTGCTTCGATCAAACTGACGGACGCGAGCCCTTTTGTCACGTCGTCGGAATCGGCCTCCGTGACCCAGTCATGCCAGCGGGCTGTCGTCTCGGTTGGGCGCATGGCTTCTGCAATGAACCCAACCCGGCTCTCGAGCACAGTGGAAGTTTCGCTTCCAGGCAGGATCGAGACAACTTCGCGCGATACACCGAGCGCATCGAGAAGTTTCTTCAGGCCGAACTCGGGGTGCTCTGGATGTCCAACTTCCTTGGAGTCTGGAGGCGAAATAGCATTCCAGCATTCTTCATCGAGCCCGAGATCAAGTCCCGCCAGAACGATAGCGCCTTCGTCGAGCTCAGCAACAGCCTGCATTAATTCGACCGTTGCGGGAATGGAGCCCGATACTCCGGCTACAATCACCGGGCCTTCCGGCCGTGTACTCCGGAGCCGTTCTGCCTCGGCGACGAGTAGCTTGTTCTGCCGGTCCCACGGCGAAAGGAATCCGCGCTCGGCCATGACCTCGGGCCAGAACTGGGTAATGATCTTGAGGAAGTCCAGGCTCTTTTGCCAATGCTCTGAATAGGTGTCGGGGACGATCTCACTGATGCGGTCAAGGGATTTACCCTCGCGCTCTACGAGGTCCATGAGGTCGGCAAGTTCACGGGCCATAGCGACGGCTTGGGCCGGCGTGCGCGCTCCAGCTTCTGCCAGAGCATCACGATCCTCGCCCAAAGCATTTTGTCGAAGTGCGGCGGACCACTGCAGGACGAGCCGGGTCAGCAACAAGAGCCGCTCTGTCTTATCAATTGCCAAGGGTAATTGCAGCGCGGAAGGAGTACCTGACCCAACGCCGGCTGCCGCCATTCCGATCAGCAAACCGTCTTCGTCTGGGCCGGCGATGGCCCGGATGCGCGGCATCAGCATCGCTTGGCGGCCCGTGACGGCAAGGCAGGCTTCGGCAAGTGCACGCTCGGCACGCCTAGTCGGTAGAATTACCGTTATCGCCGAAAGATCGAGTGCATCGGGCCGAGGTCCACCGATATGCGGAAGGTTGCCGTCGACAATCGCCCTCACTACTGCCGGCAAAAAAGGTGTGCCGGTCGGAACGGAGTAGATATTTGCGCGACGCCCGGCTGCCATCTTGATCATTTCTCCGCGGCATCGAAATCTGCGATGAAGCTCTCGGCTTCTGCGAGTGCCTCAGACGTACCGACATGCATCCACCAGCCGTCGAGCACAAATCCATAAAGTCTCCCGGCCGAGACGGCACGGTCCCATAAAACGTTGAGGGAAAAAGCGTCCTGAGGGCAGTTCTCGAAAAGGCGCGGATGGGCGATCGAAACTCCAGCATAAACAAAGGGTGTTTCTTCACCCTTTTTCCGGCGAGTCAGCTTGCCATCTGTGGCCATGTGAAAATCGCCATCGCCTGCGTAACCGATGCTGTTCTCTTGTTTGGCGAGAAGCAGGATGCTGTCCATTGCATCATCGTTCCAGGCTTCGGCGAGCGACGCGAGGTTGCTGGATTCTTTTTCGACCCAAGTGGTATCGGAGTTGCAGATCACGAACGGGCGGTCTCCTAATATCGTGCGGGCCTTGGCAACGCCGCCTCCAGTTTCAAGCAGCAGGTCGCGCTCGTTCGAGATGATAACAAAGGGGCCACGTCTCGCCCGCGTACGCGCGTTGATATGCGATTCAACTGCTTCGGCCTTGTAATGCACGTTGACTACGGCGCGCTTGATACCGACTTCCTCCAACCTGTCGAGCGTATGGTCGATCAGCGGCCGGCCAGCCAGCGGCACCATTGGCTTCGGCATGGTGTCGGTGAGGGGGCGCATGCGCTTGCCAAGGCCGGCAGCCAGCACCATCGCAGTCTTTAATTCAGCGGTCATCAAGTTGGCCTGTTTTCATCAGGTGAAAGAACATCCATGATTCGCAATGCCGAATTGGGGCAGGCAGAGATTGGCCTATCCGGCTTCATCCACCGATCGGGCGGTCGCGAATGACACTCGGGAAAACCTCATCATACCACTTGGCGAGATCGGCAAGGGCCGGGTGGGCAAGATTGCGTTCGAGATATCCCCAAATGCGCGGCATATGCGCGAGATAGCGCCTCTTGTTATCACGCCGGGCAAGGCGCGTAAAAATTCCGAGGATCTTGGTATTGCGCTGCGCGCCAAGCAAAGCATAAGTGCGGCGGAAGCGGGCTTCATCGAAGGCGCTGTCTATAGCTGAGGCTTCGGCGCAATAATATGAAAGAAGTTTTGATTCCATATCGGCTGGGACGTCGAGGCGGGCGTCTTGGAGTAGCGAAACGAGATCGTAGGCGAGCGGACCTTGAAGTGCGTCCTGAAAATCGATGATACCAACGCGATCGCGCCCGGTACGGTCGGCAAGCAAAATCAGGTTGGGCGAATGAAAATCACGCAGCATCCAACCCGTCGGCTGTGCTAGGATTTCATCGAATATTGGCGACCAGACTGCTTGATAGGTTGCGCGTTGAACGGCATCGGGGGGGGCGCCATGCGCAGCTTCCCACAACCATTCAGAAACGAGCTGCGATTCGATTTCAAGGATGGTTCGGTCAAGAATCGGCAGGGCATGCGTTTGGTCGGAGGAAATGCACAACGGATGGTCGACCGGCACCTGCCTTAAGGCTAAGAGGACGTCGACGGCGTGGCTCCACAGCGTTTCTTGATCGTACCCGGCAGCAAGTGCAGCCTTGTAGTCAAGATCGCCGAAGTCTTCGATCACCATGAATCCAGTTTGGAAGTCTGCGCAGAATATTTCAGGTGCGCTTAGGCCTGATTCCCTGAGGGCTCCTGCGATGGCCATGAAAGGTCGAGCATCTTCGGCGAGCTTCGCGATTTGACTATAGGGCTTGCCGTCACGGATGATCGGGCCATCCGGAAGGCGCGGAGAATCCATCAAGAGCCGGGTGTCGGTCTTCTCCGGCGATTTCGGTGCAAAGGTTATTCGCGCGTAGTTGCGGGTCGACGCATCGCCGGATAGCGCGGATAAAGCCACCCCGTCACCGTTGAATCCTGCATCGAAGATCAAGTCGTGCATCGCCTGCAGCCGCTGGACTTTTGTGTCAGCCCTTCCAGACCCGGAAATGACGATGTCGCGGGCGCTGGTATCAGAGATTGATTCCGTCAGTGAGATATCGATGATGTCACCGGTCAGCCGATCGCCTGCGCGCTCGGGCCACTCGATCAGGGCGGCACCGGTTCTGAGAACATGGTCGAAGCCGAGTTCGTCGAGTTCTTCGGGAGCAGACAGGCGGTAGAGATCAAAGTGTGCGATATCGAGTCGGTCAGTTTCATAGGTCTGGAGGAGCGTGAATGTCGGACTTGGCACTTCGTGTTCCTGATCGCCGGCGAGCGACCGGATGAGCGCCCTTGCGAACGTTGTCTTTCCGGCGCCAAGGTCGCCGGTCAGCGTGATGACATCGCCCGCGCGCAGCAAGAATGCCAGCTCTTCGGCAAGGCGCCTCAGGTGAGCTTCATTCAACCGTGAGAGCCTAAAGACATACCTTTGAGAGTGAACCATATCGCGTCGATCTCGCAACTTTTCGCATCCCGCTGATCGCGAGTTGCTGGCAACGTCATCGGCTAACATTTTGTAGAGAGCGGGGCGAGGGGTCGCCGTTCAAATAGATTGTCCGCCTTCGGGGCCCTCGTTCGAGGTGGCCGATGCCGGGATCGTCCGCCGATTGGAAACCCTAACGGGCCGGGCGGATTTAAGTTTAACCGGCGCTAAGCGCCAGCGTCACTCAGCGGCGGTGCAACGACGGTAACGGCATCGCCCTCGATTTCCGGCCGCTTCTCCTGGTTAGCGCTGATAGGAGCGGATTCGGGCAGAAATACCGTTACTCGGGTCCCCTCGCCGGGAGCTGATACCAGACGCATGGTGCCGCCGTGTAGCGTGACCAAACTCCTAACGATGGACAGGCCAAGACCTGCTCCTCGATGCTTGAGTCCGCGGCTGTCGCTTTCAAAGCGTTCGAAAATCCGCTCCTGGGCTTCGAGTGGAATGCCGACGCCGTTGTCCTCGATGCGAAACACCATCTGACCGTTTTCGCGCCAGCATGAGAAGAATACGGTTTGCCCCTCGTTGGAAAAGCCAACGGCGTTCGACAACAGGTTGTAAAGTACCTGACGTACCCGCGCCTTGTCGGCAGAGAAAAAGGTTACGTCGTCAGCGATTGCCACATCGAGAGTCAGGTTTGCGCGCGCCGCGCGGTCCTCAACGGTGCGGACTGCAGAATTGACGATCTCGCGAACGTCGACTTTCTCGCGATCGAGTTCTAGCGCACCTGCATCAATTGTGGCGAGGTCAAGGATGCCGTCGATGATCGACAACAGCGTGTTCGAGGACAATGTGATGTCCTGCACATATTCGCGCTGCTTGTCGTTGAGTTCGCCCATATGCTGACTGGCGAGCAGGTCGGTGAAGCCAATGATATTCGTCAGCGGCGTCCGAAGCTCATAGGAGACGTGGCCAATGAATTGGTTCTTGACGCGGTCGGCGGCTTCGAGCGCCTCGTTGCGCTCGACGAGGGCGCGTTCGTAGCGTTTCGATGCCGTCACATCAGCAAATGTAATCAAGGTTGCGCCATCGGGCAGCGGCATTAGTGAGTAGTCGATGACACTCGCATCGGTGCGCAGCATTTGGCCGTCGAGCGGCAGGCGTTGGTCGGT
>JAJFHK010000179.1 GCA_021775655.1 Filomicrobium sp.
ATCGGCTTTTCTGGTTCGCGCAAGCCTGCGCGCGACAGCTTGATCTCACTCGACAATGCGGTGATCGCCTGATCCTGACCAAAGACGAGCCGTTTCAAGTCCTTTTGCAAGTTGGACAGCACTTCGGCGTCCGACTTCGTAACGGTCTTGGGCGGAATGCGCGCCATCGTCGCCACCGTGGCTTCGACCTCTTTAGTGGTGATCTTCTTTTTGCGCTTGTCCTCGGGCACAAGCATCTGCGACGCACCGGTTTCGTCGATCACGTCGATCGCTTTGTCTGGAAGCTTGCGGTCGTTGATGTATTTCGCTGACAGCTCGACTGCAGCGCGCACGGCTTCATTGGTATATTTGATTTTGTGGAATTCCTCGAAGTAGGGCTTGAGGCCCCTGAGGATATCGACCGCATCCTCGACCGACGGCTCATTCACGTCGATTTTCTGGAAGCGGCGCACCAACGCACGGTCTTTTTCGAAGTGCTGGCGATACTCCTTATAGGTTGTCGAGCCGATGCAGCGAAGTACACCCGCCTGAAGTGCAGGCTTCAAGAGGTTGGATGCATCCATTGCACCGCCTGAAGTGGCACCCGCGCCGATGACGGTATGAATCTCATCGATAAAGAGGATTGCACCTTCGTAGTTCTCGATCTCTTTCATAACGGCTTTCAACCGCTCTTCGAAATCTCCGCGGTAACGCGTGCCAGCCAGCAGCGCACCCATATCGAGCGAAAAGATCGTAGCGTTGCGCAAAACTTCAGGCACTTCGGCCTTGATGATTTTGCGCGCGAGGCCTTCGGCGATAGCCGTTTTACCAACACCTGGATCCCCGACCAGCAATGGGTTGTTTTTCTGGCGGCGGCAGAGCACCTGGATAGTGCGCAGCACTTCGGGTTCGCGGCCGATCAACGGATCGATCTTGCCGTCACGGGCCTTCTTGTTGAGGTTGACGCAGTAAGAATTGAGTGCGTCCTGGCCGCCCTTGCGTTCCTCGCCTGACTCGGCGTCTTCGTCAGCACCGTGGGGCGGGCGGCTCTCGGACATGCCGGGGCGCTTGGCAATTCCATGCGAGATGTATTGGACCGCGTCGAAGCGCGTCATTTCCTGCTCTTGGAGGAAGAAGGCAGCATGACTTTCGCGTTCAGCGAAGATCGCAACGAGAACATTGGCACCGGTAACTTCTTCGCGACCCGACGATTGAACGTGGACAACCGCGCGGTGAATGACCCGCTGGAAGCCGTTCGTTGGGGTCGCTTCATCGCTCGATTCAGAGACCAGCCCCTCGAGCTCGGCGTCAAGGTATTCAGTCACCCGTTCGCGAAGCGAGTCGATTTCGACGTTGCATGCGCGCATGACACCGACTGCATCGCGGTCGTCGACAAGCGCTAGCAGCAGGTGCTCTAGGGTCGCGTATTCATGCTTGCGTTCGTTGGCGTATTCCAACGCGCGGTGCAGGGCGGATTCGAGGCTTTTTGAGAACGATGGCACGAGAACCTACTCTTTCTCCATGGTGCATTGTAGTGGGTGTTGATTTTGCCGGGCGAAGTCCATGACTTGCGTCACCTTCGTTTCGGCGACCTCATAGGTGTAGACCCCGCAAATCCCGACGCCCTTCTGGTGGACGTGCAGCATGATGCGAGTTGCATCTTCGCGCCCTTTGGAGAAGAAGCGCTCGAGAACGTGGACGACGAATTCCATCGGAGTGTAGTCATCGTTTAGTAATAGAACTTTGTAGAGGTTCGGCTTTTTGGTTTCGGGCCGTGTCTTCGTGACGATACCGGTCTGGCCTTCGCCCTCCGAATTGCCTTCGCCCGGGTCATCGCCATCTTTGCCAGCCATGGAAACCCATAGTGGCAGCAGGTCGATCCGGGTCCAATCGTCTTCAGTTCGCGCGCCGTTCGCGTGCACTCGCTCCGTCCCTCAGCTAGTCTTCGCCTTGAGTAGACATTCTCACTCAAGTCGCAGTCGCGGGCAATGGCGGCGACACCCTAATCACGGTGACTAGCCTGGACCCACAACTGAACCCTAAGATGGGTGCACATCGGGACGCAAAAAAGGCCCAGCTGCAAGCCGGGCCTTTACCATTTGGAAAGATTTGCGGACGGACCTTCGCCGCAAGCCACCAAACCTTGTATTTCGCTCGACGCCACCCACTGATCGTAGGACACGATCAGTTGTTGAACTGGAATGCCTTCTCGATAGGCTTCGACGCGTCCTTTGCAAGATTTGCATACATACCGCCAACCTTGGTCATTTGGTGCATGTACTCGTCATAGGAACGCTTGGCGAAACTTGACTGGATTTCGAAGGCCTGATCGAGAGACTTTGCTGCCATCAGCTTTTCGAAAGTCGCTGTTGATTCCTCAAAGGAGCGGCGCGTGTAATCGGTCATTTCGGCGGCAATCGCCTGCCAGCCTTTGCTCCACTCGCCCATAAGCTTCATCGAAGATTCGATGTTCTGCTGGTTCAGCTTCTGGAATTCCTCGAAACCTTTGGCGTTCTCGAAGCCTTTCAACGGATTGAAATCCATGGTTGTATCTCCTGGTGCAGAGTTGCTTGCCGAGGTGAATGCCGCGTTGCGACATCCTCGTAGTCATCACGACTCAAACGTCATTCTGAGATGATCTGGTACTCATCCAAGCAGATTTTGCTGCATTGCACAATAGGCTCAAAACAGCGCAGGTGGTGGAATTTTTAACCACGCTTGTGTTTGAACACCAGGGGTAAATTGTGCGTCCGCAGCGTAATTCGATTCAAGCGCCGTAAAGCCGTCAAGAAGGGATGATCTCAAAGGACTTGATTCAGCGCGACAGGCGCAACGGCGCGGGGCCGGCTCACCTGAAAGACGCATTATCCGCCATGATGATGACTGATCGATTCTCCCTCCAACGATTCGTGCCTGCTACTTTTGTGGCAGTCCGTCTTGCGGGGACGTTGGCGGTATTGATCTTCATTTCAGCGATTTCAGCGGGTGCTGCTCAAGCAGCACCTGCAAAATATGCTTCGATCGCCTATGACGCAAACACCGGCGAGCCGCTGTTTGAAACATTCGGCAGCGACAAGCGGTATCCTGCCTCGCTGACCAAAATCATGACTCTCTACATGGCCTTTGACCTGATTAAGAAGGGTCGGATGAGCCGCAATACATGGATACCGATCAGCGCTCAGGCGGCAGCACAGCCGCCTTCGAAGCTCGGCTTCGAAGTCGGTGATAAGATCCGGCTCATCGATGCGATCAAGGCTCTCGTGACCAAGAGTGCCAATGATGTCGCTGCCGCTATCGCCGAGAAAATCGCTGGTTCGGAAAAGGCGTTTGCCCGCCTGATGACCAAGAAGGCTCGCGAACTGGGTATGAAGAACACCGTGTTCCGGAACGCCTCTGGCCTGCCAAACGACAAACAGGTGACAACGGCGCACGACATGGTCAAACTGGCTTTGCGGATTCAGGACGACTTCCCAAAGCTCTATAAGCTTTTCTCGACCCGCTACTTCACCTACCGCAAGAAGACCTACAAGAACCACAACACTCTTCTTGGCGCGGTGAAGGGGGTTGATGGGATCAAGACGGGTTATATTCGCGCGTCCGGCTTCAATCTGGTCAGCTCCGTTAAACGGGACGGCAAGCACGTCATAGCTGTCGTGTTCGGTGGCAAGACAGCACGTTCTCGCAACACGCATATGCGATCGATCATTGCTCGGGCGCTCAAGCAGGCGTCCACTAAGAAAACGCGCAAGCGCAATCCGCTGCTGATCGCCAAACCGCGTCCGGTGCTGAGGCCGACACTCCCAACCCAGAAACCCGTCGTCGATCAAACGATCCAGGTCGGGCGTGCCGATCTGCCTCCGCAGCCCAGAAGATCAGTAAAAATTGCCAAAGTCCGGCGGCATGATTTTCTGCGCTCGCCGTCGCCGGAGGCGATAAGACCGGTTGCAGCCCCAAAACCGGTTGCGGCATATCGTGGTGCTTCACCGGGCCGTGCACCGGGCACTCTGCAAGATCAACTTGCCGCGCTGCTTGCCAGAAGCGGGATCGATGGCGTGACACAAGCTCCCGATCAGGGTTCGGCCGACGAAGCAATTGTGAGACGGGAGCAGCCTGCTGAAGCGGCGCGCGGGTCCTTTATTATTCAGGTCGGCGCATTCGCGAGCCAGCGGGAAGCAGAAGCTCAATTGAAAGCGGTAGCCCAGCGCGCCGAGCAGATTCTTACCGGTTATGACCAACGGACGGAAACGGTGGCAAAGGGCTCGCAGAAAATATTCCGGGCGCGATTTGCTGGTTTCGATTCAAGTACGGCGACGGCGGCGTGCACGGAATTGCGCCGACGCTCGATCGATTGCTTTGTTACGAAGTCGCGCTAGATTTTTGTCACTCATGCGTCCCCGAGTAGCACTGTCTTGGCTTCATTGATCTTGGCTGCCAGGTATGTCGAGCCGCCACGGTCGGGATGCAATTTCAAAATCAATTCCTTATGCGCGCGGCGGATTTCTTCAGCTCCGGCGCCCGGCCTCAACCCCAAGATCTCATAGGCTTCTTGTTTCGACATGCGACCGTCGGGGCCCGCCATCTCCTGCTCACCGCGCTCGATGTCATCTCGCCAGGTCGGGTGGACACGGTCGAGGTAGGCTTCGATGAGTTGGGCGGAAGCGGGATCGTCGACACGGACGTCCTGCCAGAGTAGTGCCAATTCGGCCGGCTTGAGGCGCTCGATCCGACGGCCCTCGAACAGTCCCTTGATGACCCTTCCGCGAATTTCTCCGGTTTCGTGGTCGAGTTGCATCTCAAGGTATTCAGTTTTGACTTCGGAGGTGTTGCCCGGCGTCGGGCTCCCACCAGAAAGACCAAGCGAAGCTCCCGACAACAAGTACATGCCCAGCATAGCGATGGGAATCGCAGCGACACCGGCTCCGCGGGTCATCAATGCGGCTGAAGCGATCATCAGTACGCCGCCTGCGGCCAGTTGCAAATTTCGGGCGAGCCGTGCCGAACTGATGCCCTTGAGACCGTGCATCGCCAAAATCACGATGGCGAGCAATACGAGGCCGATTAACAGGAATTGCATATCAGTGCGTCGGCTCTCTTTGGCGAATTGCTCACGTCGCGTACTTCACGCGCAAGCGATCCTACCCGAACTTCGGCTTGCATTGCCAGTTGATGAAAACAACTTGCTTGCTCAGCCTTTTGGGTCGAGCTGTTCCAATAACAGACGCGCACCGCGTGCGCCG
>JAJFHK010000180.1 GCA_021775655.1 Filomicrobium sp.
TCCGACATTTCGCTAATGAGCGTCAAATCCGGAGAATAGTCGGCAAAAAGCACGCCAACCAACCGCGCAGAACCGAATTCCCGCCGACCCAAATCGGCAATCACGGTGCTTGGCTCTCCGCCGGGAAAAAAACCGACCTTGACGTAATCGACGCCCGTTGTAGCCATCGCCGAGACGGCTGCGCTGACTTGAGCAGGATGGCATTCGAGATCGCCAACTGTGGCACTGATCGGATTTCCCAGGCGCCTTGCAGCCGAGGCAATCTCTCGAACAGTCTCCAGATCCAACGCACCTAGCGCGCCAGTTTGGGGATTTTTCGCATCGATAATATCTGCACCCGCTGTCAGGCAAAGTGCTGCTTCAGTCGCCGAAGTGACGCTGGCGAGCATGAGGGGGCGGTCAGATGAACCGCCCGGCCGGACAAGAGAGACGTTCATTCAGGCATTCTCGAACAGACGCAGGCGCCACGCCAGCACCTTTTCACGGTCCAGCCTTTCAGGAGGACTGAGTGATACCTCGCTATCCTGAACGATGCTCGCTGGCGTACCTCCAAGACGGACAAGTCTTGTGGCAAGCATTACGGCTTCGATCCGGTCGTGGGTGACGAACAAAACAGTGGTTGGCCGCCGGTTCCACAATTCGATGAGTAGGGCTCGCAAACTGTCAGCGCTGGGGTCATCGAGGGATACGAACGGTTCGTCCATCAACAGGATATCAGGTTCAACCACGAAGGCCCGAGCGAGTGCCGCCCGGCGCTGCATGCCAAGCGATAGCCGTTCAGGGAACGCCGTCGCCGCTTCGCTCAACCCGACGCGATTCAGGATCGCAGCGACTTTGCCGTCGGCTTCTGCGACTTCGTCATCAAGGACCAAGCGGATGTTTTGTTCAACAGTCCGCCATGGCAGAAGTCGGGGAGTTTGGAACATGAAAGAGAGCTTCGCGTCGTCCTCTCCAAATTCTACAGTGCCCTGGAAGTCGGGATCGAGGCCCGCAACGATATTCAAGAGCGTCGATTTTCCGCATCCCGAAGGCCCAGTCAAGACAACGAAAGAGCCTTCCTGAACCTCCAGTTCAACTCCCCTCAACACAAGCTGCTCAGGGCGGTCAGCAACCGCAGGAAACGCCTTGCTGTCGACAGTGACGCGGATCGCACTTTGCTTTTCATTCATCGGCGCCACCGGTTAACGCGAGCTTCGATCGGTTGCAGCACGGCAATCTCGATGAACTGTACGACGAGGATGAAAGCGATCGCATAGGCCAAAATCATGGAAACATCGAAGAGCTGAAACCCATCATAGAGTTGCCGCCCGACGCCGTTCGGCCGCCCCAGGAGTTCCACCACGAGCACAATTTTCCAGACCAGCGAGAGCCCTCCTCGGGCCGCAGCCGCAATGAACGGTGCCAATTGCGGTAGCGTAACATGGCGAAGCGTTTTCAAGGTCCCGAACTGGTAGATCTGCGCCATCTCGGTTAAATCGCGCGATAGGCTGCGCGCGCCTTCCCGCACGGTTACTGTCACGTTTGGGATTTTATTGATAATCACCGCCAAGACAGCAGCAGTTTCCGTCAGTCCGAACCAGACGTAGCAAAGGATGATCGTCACCAAGGCAGGCAGGTTCAGGAAGAAAATAAGCCAAGTGTCGAAGAACTGATCCGCGCCTTTTGCAACTCCAAGCGCAATGCCGAAAGCGGTCCCGATAAACATTGCAACGAAAAAGGCAGCAGCGACACGCGCCAGCGTTATGCCTACGTGATGGGCCAGTTCGCCACTTGCCGCCTCCGACACGAACTTCGCACCGACATCCAGAGGCCCTGGGAACAGTCGGCTTTGCAGAATGGCTGCTACCAGCGCCCATAGCGCCAGCAGGCTCAAAAACGAAACGATCGTCCAGGCAAGCCGCCCCGACAGCACACTTCCGATAACCCCCCGCCCGATGCGCCCGATTTTTATGGTTTGATTGTCAAGCGTCATAGAAAAGTGCCGGGTCGAATTTCACTTTGCCGTTATTGAGTGTCTTCTCACCAAGTTCGACGAGAAGCTTGAACAGCTTTTCTGCCGAACCAGTCTGTTCAGGCGTCCAACCCTTTGGAATACCGCTGCGGTAGTATGCCTTCAGCGCTTCGAATTCAGAATCGCTTTTCGCGCGCGTGACTTTCCGCAAATTTTCCCATGCTTCCTCGGATGTCGCGAGAATTTCATTGCCCTTTCGGATTGCCGAGAAAAATTTAGCGATCTCAGTTTCCTTCCCTGCTGTCTTCTTTTCGCTCCAGATAAATCCGACCAAAGATGGCGTCGGGCTGATCCCAAGTCCGCTTAGAACGTCATCCAACGAAACGAGTTCCCGGTAACCATCACCCTTAAGGCGGGCGGAGAACGTCCAGAAGTTGAGCGCAGCATCTATGCGCCCCTGCCGAATTTGCTCCGTGATCAGTGGCGCAGCGCCAAATATCGGCGACACGACATCGGCGAGGTCCTTACCCGTTTCTTTGCTAAAATAGGCGCGTAACAAGAGCCAACTCTTGTCGAGTGATGAGCCTGCGACCCCGATCCGCTTACCTTCAAGATCGCCGATGGTCTTCATCGGACTGTCAGCGGCAACCATGACTGCGCCGAGTGCCGAAGAGTATGGAGCAAAACGGACAGCTTCACCTTCTGAACGTTGACGCATTCCCCATGGCCAGTCGCTGACGATAATGTCCGCGTCACCAGACAGAAGGCCAATCTTGGAAGCGCCGGTCGAGGCCATGTCTATCAGTTGAAGTTCGAAGCCTTCTTGTTTGTCGAGACCTTCATCAAGAACGGTTTTTAGAAGCCAGCCGAGCGAACCAAATTTGAGAGATCCAACACGCAGCTTTCCAGCTTCGGCCGCGATTGCGGAATAGCTCAAAGGAATCGGCAAGGCAGCAGCAGCCAGTCCAGACAGTCCTCCAGCCAAGACGTGGCGGCGATTGATAGTGTAATTCTTGTTCGTCACTTTGTTTCACTCTCGGGAGCTAAGCGTCTATTCACTAGAGTACGGACAGCCTTGAGCCAGCCTGTATCATCGTTTTGCAAAATGCTGGCGAGCATCGTCTGTTTAACTTCCCCGGTTTTAACATCACGAACAAAGATTGCCATGTTTATCAGAAGCTCAGACGACTTGTGGACCACCCCCAGAATTGTGACGTCAGCGTTGCTACGTTTGCCAAATTCCACTTCGCAGCCTTGGCAGCGATCAAAGGGGGCGGCCCTGCGAATCTCGGATTTGAATTCAGACAGATCGACAACTTCATACGCACCGCGTTCAACGATCAAATCGATGAGTTTTTGACGCGCCAGTTCGAGGCGGACAGCCTCGTCTTCTTTGGGCTTTCTCGGCAAGCCATAGAGGTCGAGGTCGGTCATCTGCAGATCGATCTGCATCTCGAAGGGCAAGACCGCCGCCTTTGGAGCTGCTTCGGCAGTGCCGACACTCATAATTGCGATCAAGAAAGCACCGAGCATTACGCGCTGTACCATCGTTGTACTTCCACCCTAAGTTATTTTTCCCGAATGGTATTTCCGCTTTTTCCCGAAAACCACCATTGCAAATTTGTTTTTCGTTTCCATACGTCATCGCGCTTCGTGCGTCACGGCCTTAGCCGCGTTTTTTGGCTAACAAGTCATCATTTGTGCCCCAGCACGCGATAAGTAAATTTTTTGACAGACAAACGTCTAGGTTGTCTATCGGCAAGCCGATCCAATTCCCATACTCAGGGTTGCTGTTTGCGTAATTCTAATTAGGTTGCTGGCTAAAAAAGGGAAGGGGAGGAGTAACGTCATACTCATGGTGATGACCCAACGAGAAGAACCAGACGCCGCGCCGCGCGCGCGGTCGCACCGGCTGTTGACAATTATCCTGTGTGCGGTCGCTGCATTCAGCGGCCTCTTCGGGCTTGATGCAACTTGGGCTGCAAACGCCGCGCCCGAAGAAGCTAAGAGCACCAACATACAGATTACGTATGTCGAGGAAGAACGCGATCGGTTGGCTCCGCTGTCGCTGCTTGATTTTCGGCCGCCGACTGTTGGCTTCGATGGGGCAAAATTAGCCGTCAACGACAACAATACGACAGGCCGTTTTCTCAATCAGTCCTTCACGCTCGACAAGGTTTCCAGCGCCATGCCTGAAGAGCTGATTGAAAAGGTTGTAGCCCAGGCGAAGTCGGGTATTGGCTTCTTTGTCGTCGATGCATCGGCCGACACGCTGCTCGCACTTTCCGATGCTTTGAAGGGGCTGCCGGCTGTTATTTTCAATGCCGGTGCGTCTGAGGAGTATTTGCGCGAAGAAAACTGCCGCAACAACGTCAAACATACTGCCGCATCCGATACGATGCTGACAGATGCACTCATCCAGTATCTCGCATGGAAACAATGGCGCAAACTTGTTTTGGTCATTGGCCCGAAACCCGAAGACAAACTCTATGCGGAGGCACTGCGGCGCTCCGTGAAGCGTTACGGGCTTAATTTGCTCGAAGAGAAAGAGTTCGTTTATGAGGCCGGGAGCCGGCGTTCCGACGGCGGCTACGAACAGGTCCAAAAACAGATCCCGTCATTCACCCAAAAGTTTCCAGAACACGACGTGCTGCTCGTTGCCGACGTGGCAAACCAGTTCGGCGACTATCTGCCCGCTAGAACATGGAAGTCGCGTGTCGTTGCCGGCACGCACGGCCTCTATCCGACAACATGGCATCCGGCTTCAGAATTATGGGGGGCGACGCAGTTCCAGAACCGCTTTCAGCGTCTCTCCGGTCGCACGATGAAGCAACTCGACTATGCAGCATGGATGGCGGTTCGTTCGATTGGCGAGGCTGCCACACGTGCTGGCAGCGGCGATCCAAAACAGCTTATCGAATACATGCTATCGGAAAAATTTGAACTGGCTGCCTTTAAGGGGCAAAAGCTGACCTACCGTCCGTGGAACGCCCAACTCCGTCAACCAATTTTTGTCGCGCTACCGAGAATTCACGTCAGCGTATCGCCGCAGCAGGGCTTCCTGCATCAAGTCACAGTGCTCGACACGCTTGGTACGGATAAACCGGAAACCAAGTGCACCGCCTTCCAGTAGCTTGTTGTCGTGATGAGCTTTTGTGTACAAGCGCCGCCCGGCGGTCAGTCTACGCCAGCGAGCGGAAACGAACTGAGGAAAGTTGAAGTGAAATCTGCCACACAAATCATAGCTGCTTGTATTCTTGTTGCCGGAGTTCTTTGCGCTGCATCACCGCCCGCGCAGGCTTACCGCGCCTTCATTTCGAATGAAAAGGACAACACCATCAGCGTCATCGACACCGATACGTTGAAGGTCATTGAGACGATGAAGGTTGGCCAACGTCCGCGTGGGGTCCTCCTTTCTAAAGATGGTGCCTGGCTTCTGATTTGCACAAGCGATGACAATCACATCGAGGTCTATGACGCCAAGACCTATGAATTCATCAAGAACCTTCCCTCCGGCCCGGATCCCGAACTCATGGAGTTGCACCCTTCAGGCAACCCGCTCTATGTCGCCAATGAAGATGACAACATCGTTACCGTCGTCGACATACAAGAAGGCAGGGTCCTCTCCGAGATTCAAGTTGGTGTCGAACCTGAGGGAATGGCCGTCAGCCCGGATGGGAAATACGTCGTCAACACATCCGAGACGACGAATATGGCCCATATAATCGACTCTCAAAGTCACAAGACAGTTGCCAATATCCTTGTCGATAACCGTCCGCGGGTAGCGCGGTTCACGAGCGACGGCAAGCAGCTTTGGGTTTCAGCAGAGATCGGTGGCACTGTCACGATCATCGATGTTGAGTCGAAGGAGCCGATTCAAAAAATAGCCTTTGATATTCCCGGCATCACGGCAGAGGCTATTCAGCCCGTCGGCATTGCTATCAACAAAGAAGGCACAAAGGCTTTCGTCGCACTCGGACCAGCAAATCGTGTCGCTGTCATTGATGCCAAAACCTACAAGGTCGAGAAATACATTCTCGTCGGTCAGCGCGTTTGGAATCTGTCCTTCACGCCAGACGAAAAATACCTCATGACAACCAACGGCGTTTCAAACGACGTCACCGTGATCGATGTCGCAAAGCAACGTGGTTACAAGTCGATTGCAGTCGGTCGCTATCCGTGGGGCATCGTCATCACGAATGAATAACGGTGATACCGCCAAACTGCATCGCGTAAGGCATAGCGAATAAAGGAATAGCTAGGAAAACTGCGGCCCCAGTGGTTGTCGCACTGGTGAGGCAGGTGCTCGAGTTTCGACTTCGTACGGCCAAAGCGCGAAACCCAGCAGGCAATCATCGAGACCGGATATACAAGCTCAAGCGAGGGGGCGCCATTTGTGGATGATGGGTAACAGGCATCTCACATTCGGAGCGCACCTATCAATGACGATGCCCGACGTGGCAAAATTCAGATCAACGAGGTTGAGGTGAAAGCCCAGGCGGTCTACGAAATCGACTTCTCGGGTGAAGGCTGTACGACGCTTGCCTTCACGCTGATCCAACCTGCAGAAGAGGGTTGGATCCCTAAAAGGCTGGAGGAGATGCGCATGAAAGGTTCGATTACGGTCAAGTGATGGATACCAAGGTCGAGCAAATCAACGAGGCAACGGAGGCTTTGACGGTGCGGGGCGTCTCGCATCACTTTGGCGAAATCAAAGCCCTCGACAATGTATCGCTCTCCGTTCAGCAAGGCAGCTTCACAGTCCTTCTCGGTCTCAATGGCGCTGGCAAGTCGACGCTGTTTGCCCTCGTAACACGTCTTTACGATAATACGTCCGGTTCGATTTCTATTTTGGATCATGACGTTCGCCGTCAGCCAACAACCGCCTTACAAAGGCTCGGCGTTGTGTTCCAGGCGCGCACGCTCGACCTGGATCTCAGTCTTTTGCAAAACCTCACCTATCACGCTTCTTTGCATGGTCTCGGCCCCCGTGAAGGCCGCCGACGCGCTGAAGCGGCTCTCGAACTCGTCAGCCTGACAGACAGAGCTGGTGAAAAGGTTCGCAATCTTTCGGGCGGACAAGCCAGGCGCGTCGAAATCGCCCGCTGTATGCTCCATCGCCCAGGCTTGCTCCTCCTCGATGAGCCGACGGTCGGCCTGGATATCGATTCACGCGAAAGCGTAATCTCGATTGTTCGAGAACTCGTGGAAACCCACGGTCTGGGCGTGTTGTGGGCAACCCACCTCATCGACGAGATTAAGGAGACCGATAACATCGTCGTCCTGCACAAAGGTAAAGTGCTTTACACCGGGACAGTACCCGGACTGCGCAAGCACTCCGGTGCCGAAAACATTTCCAATGCATTCCGCGCATTGACCGGCGAGATGACCAAACCGGAGGCGGCATGACCACTGAAACTGTCGCCGCAGCAAAAGCTTCTGTTGCAAAGGCTAAAGTGATTATTGATCACGCGCCTGAGCCACACAGTATCATGGCTTACGTCAACTGTTTTGGTGGAATCGTTTGGCGCGAAGTTCTTCGCTTTCTTCATCAGCGCGAGCGCTTCTTGTCCGCGCTGGTCCGGCCGCTCGTGTGGCTCTTCATTTTTGCAGCCGGTTTCCGCCAGGTCCTCGGTATCTCGATCATCCCACCATATGAGACCTACGTCCTTTACGAAACCTACATCACGCCCGGACTGCTCGGCATGGTGTTGCTTTTCAATGCAATGCAATCGTCTCTGTCCATGGTCTACGACCGAGAGACGGGAGCCATGCGGACTTTGCTTGTTTCGCCATTCCCCCGCTGGTTCCTACTGTCTTCGAAGTTGCTTGGCGGGGTCGCTGTCGCGATTTTACAGGTCTACGCATTTCTGTTTATTGCCTATTTCTGGGATATCCAGCCGGACTGGCAGGCATTGCAGCTAGGTTTCGGTGAAGGCGACGGATTTGTTGGAATTTCCATTCCACCGCCGTTCAATGGCTACGTAACAGTCCTACCGGCAATCATCCTGGCGGGACTGATGCTTGGCGCACTGGCGCTCTTCATGTCATCGGTTATTCGCCAACTTGAAAATTTCGCTGGCGTGATGAATTTCGTCATC
>JAJFHK010000019.1 GCA_021775655.1 Filomicrobium sp.
CAATGGAGCCTTTGACAGCTCCACTGAGACCGTCATACCTTGGCGGCATGCGTATCCATTCATTCCAAACGAACAGTATCACTGCTGTCCTGGTGGCTTTGGCAACCGGTTGTTGCGCGGTCAATGCTTTAGCTCAGGATCAAAATCGAAGCGAGCCGCCAGCCACACTTGAGCCAGCGCCCGCAGAGCCTGAAGCCGGCCAAATAGCCCCAGAAAAAGATGCCGGAGGCCAGGCTGATGCGCGCAAAAAGGTACTGGAGCCTGCAAAGCCCTACCACGTCGGCGTCCTGGAGAATCCGCCCAAATCGCCACGACAGACTGCCGATGCATTGGCCAACCTCTATGCGCTACTCGCGACATCTGCAGACCGGAAGACTGGTGAAGAGATAGCCGGCGTTATCGAGCGCCTATGGCTGTTTGGGCATGGCGACACGGTCTTTGTCTTGATGCAGCGGGCAAACAAAGCGCTCGCGGAAAAGAATGATGAGCTAGCACTCAAATTTCTCGATACGATCGTCTCCTTGGCGCCTGATTACACCGAAGGCTGGCATCAGCGAGCAGTCGTCCTATATACCAAGAACGATTTCAAGAGGGCGCTTGGTGACATTCGGCGCGTCCTCGCCCTTGACCCGAATCACTACAAGGCTCTTGAGGGCCTCTCCCGCATGCTCGAGGAGACCGATCAAATGGCTGGAGCATTGGCAGCGCACCGCCAGCTAATGGAGGTTCATCCCTTCTGGCCGGGCGCTGAGGAGCGGTTGCGCATACTCAAGCGCGATTCGGAAGGTCAAGGTATCTGACGGGCAGAGTGCAAACGGATTTGCGAATCCGAATTGCCAAGTCGTTCACGCGAGTGTGCGTTGAATGGCGTCTCCGCAGAGCCGATGTTTGTGGGAACCGTAAAACCATAACGAGGAGGCTTCCAACATGAGCTTCACAAATCGAGCACGTTTCTTGGCTTCCGCCATTGTGACTGCTCTCGCCATCGCAGTTATGATGCCAATGGCAACAACTTCTGCCAGCGCCCACGGTGCCTACAAGCACCGCGACGGCGATCGCCAGATCTCACGGTACGTTCGTCGTCATAAGCACGCGCGACGCCATTGGCGCAGCTATCGCCACCGCGATCCCGCTATTTTTGCCCATGACGTCGACCTTTCGCGTCCCGGTGGGCCGGAGCGCTTCTTCGAATTGCTTCGCGAAGAAAACCGCTAGCGCCGAATAACCTGGATTTGAAATGCATTCTGCAGGGCCGCGCATCACTGCGCGGCCCTTTGTCGTTTGATCCGGGCCCCGATCGCTGCGTACTGTTTTTGGCAATCAATCCTTCGACCATATCGGTCCCATTCAATGAGCAATGAAGAAAACCGCTTTACAGCCCGCGCTTCCCGTTACGCTCGCGTCGGTGCGAATGTAGGCAGCGTCGCCGCGCGCTACGCTGGAAAGCGGCTGTTCGGCGTGGAACGAGACCGGTCACAGGCTGCGCGGGAATTGGCGGCGGCCCTGGGAGGTTTGAAGGGGCCGATCATGAAGGTGGCCCAGCTCCTTTCGACGATACCCGAAGCCCTACCCAAGGAGTACGCTCGCGAACTCGCTCAGCTGCAAAGCCAGGCTCCACCGATGGGGCCGGCGTTCGTGCGCCGCCGTATGGTCGCCGAACTTGGTCGCCGGTGGCAGGAACGCTTTGATACTTTTGAGCCTCGCTCGGCGGCATCCGCCTCGCTTGGGCAAGTGCACCGTGCAGTCCACACCGACGGACGACAACTCGCCTGCAAACTTCAATATCCGGATATGCAATCCGCGGTAGAAGCTGATCTCAATCAACTCAAACTCGTATTCCAGCTACATGCGCGCATGGATCCTGGTATCGACACCAAGGAGATTTTCGTCGAGATTGCGTCGCGCCTGCGCGAGGAACTCGATTACAAATTGGAGGCGAACCATACCCGTCTCTACTCCGGCATTTTTCACGACGATCCATTGATCCGCGTGCCAGAAGTCATTGACGACTTGTCGACAGGCCGCCTACTCACAATGACGTGGCTCGACGGCCAGCCGTTACTCAGCTTTAAGGAAAGCCAACTCGAAGACCGCAATCAGATCGCACGCGCAATGTTCCGCGCTTGGTGGCACCCGTTCAGTCACCACGGTGTCATCCATGGCGACCCGCATCTCGGCAACTACACGGTCTTTTCTGAATGCGAGCATCCTCGCGGCATCAATCTGCTCGATTACGGCTGCATCCGCACCTTCAAACCGCAATTCGTTCAAGGGGTCGTAAATCTCTATCAGGCGCTCTTGGCAAACGACCGGGATCGAGTCGTCGCCGCCTATGAAGAATGGGGCTTTAAAGGTCTCAACGATGAGCTGATCGACGGGTTGACGATATGGGCGCGGTTCATTTACGGGCCGCTACTCGACGACCGTGCGCGCACGATTGCCGACGAAGTTACACCGGGCGAATACGGACGCCGTGAGATAATGCGCGTGCGCAATATCCTGAAAGAGAAAGGCCCCGTAACGGTGCCGCGAGAATTCGTCTTCATGGATCGCGCAGCCATCGGGCTTGGAGGTGTGTTCCTGCATCTCGACGCCAAACACAATTGGTACCGACTTTTCAACGAGACCATCGAAAATTTCAATGTCGAAAGCGTCGCCGCTCGGCAGGCCGATGCCTTTGCCGCAGCCCAAGTGCCGCTGCCGCAGTGAGAAAATCACGGTGTAAATTGCTCAAGGAAGGCGCTACTCAACTCTTGTAGTGCCGCTGCATGCGGTTCAGAGTTCGCTCGATCTCATCTGGTGGATCGTCAAAGGGTTCCAGATTGATGCGGATCGTATTGCTGTGGTTCATCGTCCAGGGTAGCCGCATCAGCAACCGATAGAACGCCAACTTCCGCCAATCGGCGACCAGCGCACGCTCCAGCGGCTGTGATAACTTTATCTGCAGGTCATGCGTCATCAACGTGCGTACCGCGATGTGCACGGTTTCAATGCTCTCGACGGATCGCCAGCCGATCAGGCCGAGGCCTTCGATGAAAATCCCGTACTGGTTCGCGCCAAGTCGCGGGCGATCGGATTCGATGAGCGGGAAGAAGTAATACGCTGCACCAAGCGCCGCCACGCCAAGTGCCAGCAACGATTCGCTGCCCTGATAGAATGCCGCGATGGACAGAAGGATGCCCGCACCGGCCAGGATAAAGACTCGGAACTGGCCCTTTTCCTTCCCGTATCGGACGGTGTAACCGCTCGCGTCACTAATATCGCCTGCCTCTGCGTCGGTCATGCGGCCATGGCTCCTTTTGCTGCAGTGCAACGCAAGATTACGCAATGCGACGCCGACTTTGCAAGGCTTGCGAACGCGTAGTGATGATTTAGGCCAGCAAGAAGCCTCAGCCGCACTGACCGCGATGCCGTAGAAAATGGTCGGCAAGGACCAGAGCCATCATCGCTTCGCCGACAGGCACGGCCCGGATTCCCACGCACGGATCATGACGGCCCCTGGTCACGATCTCAGTTTCATGGCCGTCCCGATCAATTGTTTTGCGTGGCGAAAGGATCGAGGAAGTCGGCTTCACTGAGAACCTGCACACCACCGGCTGACCGGTTGATATGCCGCCAAGAATGCCGCCAGCATTATTCGATTGGAACTGAGGTTGGCTATCTGCACCGATGCGGATTTCGTCAGCATTTTCTTCACCGGTCAACGCCGCTGATCCCATGCCCGCGCCAATCTCGACACCCTTGACCGCGTTGATGCTCATCATTGCAGAAGCAAGGTCCTGGTCGAGCTTACCGTAGATCGGTGCGCCCAGACCAACAGGGACATCCTCCGCCACCACTTCGATGACCGCCCCGATGGAAGATCCGCTTTTGCGGATCTGGTCGAGGTAATCTGACCACGGCTCGACGCTCCCAGGATCAGGACAATATAACGCGTTATCGTCGACGGTTGCCCAGTCGAGCCGACTGCGGTCGATCTTATGCGGTCCCATCTGTACGAGCCCAGCCCGGATTGTGACCCCTGGAACGACCTTGCGAGCAATCGCACCCGCGGCGACCCGCATGGCTGTTTCCCGCGCCGACGAGCGCCCGCCTCCGCGATAGTCGCGAAGCCCATATTTTGCGTCGTAAGTGAAATCTGCATGTCCGGGACGGAATTTTCCAGCGATATCGCTATAGTCCTTGGAACGCTGGTCGACGTTACGAATCACAAGGCCAATTGGTGTGCCTGTCGTAACCTGCGACCCACTACCGTCATCAAACACGCCAGATTGGATTTCAACGGAATCTGGCTCCTTGCGTTGTGTCGTGAACCGGGATTGGCCCGGCCGCCGCCGGTCCAGATCCTGCTGGATTTCTTCCGCCGTAATGGGAATACCCGGTGGGCACCCATCAATAACGCAGCCGATGGCTGGACCATGACTTTCGCCCCAGGTGGTGATGCGGAATAGGTGGCCGAACGTATTGTGAGACATGCTTTTCCAAGAAGCGAGGGGCCGGTCCATGACGTCCCAGGACTCAAATACGAGCCCTAGAGTGCGCTTGGACCGACAATGACAGGCGACGTCAGTAAGCCCGCAGTATTACCATGTATTGCAGCTGCACACTCGAAAAGTGTTGCAAAAAGACCTTAAGCTCACGCCACAGCCCATTCAATTCAGTCTTGCAAGCCAAGAAGGATGACAAATCAGTGCAACGCAGATTATGAAAAGATTGAGTTAATGCGCGATTCCTAGCCTGATTCGTCTCCCAAGATAGGTCAAGTTTGGGAATTCCCGACTCTCCGCGACTCCAAACGGGGCCACGGCCATAGTGCCTGCCCAGAAAATGGAACAGTGCGGCAAGAGAAAGTGGAACGTGCAAGCAAGCGCTAAGCCGGCTCCGGCCGGGGTTGCGTGCGTCCTTTCAGCGTAAAACGACAAATTCTTCTGCAACCGATCCAGTTCTTCTGAACTGGACAAGCGCTACGGAAGGCGTCGACACAAAAGGGAAGGCTCCTACCGGAAATGAGCAGCCGGTATCGAGCAGTCCCCTATTGACGTTGAAAGGACTGGAGCAGCCGCTGCTCCGGTCCTTTCTTATTTTCAAGGCGACAAGTCGCACCTCGACCGTCTTTTTTTGAGGGCCGCGTTATTCATAGCCAGCGCATTTCGCCCCGCTGAATGACCAGAACCCGGTCCTGGGGAACATCGAGGTCCAGAATGCGGTTTGGGTCGAGGTCCAGAAGATATGTTCGCAATGTCCGGCTTATTCCGCCGTGGGTCGCAACCACGGTGTCTGTTTCAACCTTATCAACCCAGCCGCGCATTCGCTCCAGCAGATCGGCGTAACTTTCTCCTTGCGGAGGCCGGAAACGGTACGGGTCGGCCATTCGCGCGGCCAGGCTCGAGGCTTCAGTCTCTTCCAGGGTTTCGAGGAGCTGGCCCTCCCAGCTGCCGTAGTGCACTTCTTTTAAGCGGTCGTCGGTCTCGAATCGATCCGGTTCAAGACACAACTCGCGCCTCACGATCTGCATAGTTTCACGCGCACGCCCCAGCGGGCTGGAGATAAATTGAGCTTCAGCGATTTCAGGCAAAAATTCACGAAGGGCGCGGCCATTGCGGAGGGCCTGCTCTCGACCGGAATCGTTTAGGGGAACATCCCGTTGGCCCTGGTAGCGAGATTGCGCATTCCAGTCAGTCTGGCCATGGCGTACGCAATAGAGGGTAACGCCGTCTTTCACGCGATTGACCCCTCATACGTGCTGGATTGATGCTGAGTACACCGGTGTCGTCGCACTTTGCGACCCTTACGTTCCCTCGGACTTGGTGACGGTAATGTCCGGGGCATCCTCATTCTTCATTCCCTGCACATGGTATCCGGCATCGACATGGTGGACTTCGCCAGTCACGCCGCGCGACAGGTCGGAGAGAAGATAGACCCCGGCGCCGCCAACCTCTTCGATCGTCACAGTCCTCCGCAATGGCGAATTGTATTCGTTCCATTTCAGAATGTAGCGGAAGTCCGAAATTCCAGAAGCTGCTAGCGTCTTGATCGGCCCAGCCGAAATTGCGTTGACCCGGATTGCCGACTTGCCGAGATCGGCGGCAAGGTATCGCACGCTCGCTTCAAGAGCGGACTTGGCAACGCCCATCACATTGTAATGCGGCATGACTTTTTCCGCGCCGTAGTACGTTAGCGTGATAATCGAGCCGCCCTCACCCATCAATTTCTCCGCGCGCTGGGCCAGCGCCGTCAAAGAGTAGCAGGAGACAAGCATTGTCTGGGTAAAGTTGCCTTCTGTGGTGTCTACATAGCGCCCGTCGAGTTCCGCTTTGTCTGAAAACGCAATGGCATGGACCAGAAAGTCGAGCTTGCCCCACTGGCTTTCAATTTCTGCGAAGACCGCGTCCATGGATGCCGCATCCGTCACGTCGCAGGGAACCACGAGACTGGCGCCCAATTCGGCAGCAAGCGGCTCGACCCGCTTCTTGATCGCTTCGCCCTGGTAGGTCAGTGCTAGTTCGGCACCTTGTGAGGCACAGGCCTTGGCAATGCCCCACGCGATAGAACGGTTGTTAGCGACGCCCATGACAAGCCCGCGTTTGCCCGCCATCAGATTACCGGTCGTCCCGGCAGAACCAGGCGCAGCTTCACTCATCGTTCGGTTGCCCTTCTTCGTTGTTTTTCGGCAAAAGTTTGGCGCATCCTACACGAAAGGTGATTGCGGTCCAGATGCGCCATAATGGCCATGGGGGGAGCCATAGCGGAATATAGAAATAAAAAACAAAAACATAAGGTTAGGCGTTAACCGTCGAGGCGCCACACGCCATTTTCGAGGCGGCAGGCGACGGCTTCGGTCCGGCGCGACTTTTCGCCTGCGCTTAGAAGTACGATCACGTGCCTGCACACCCGTCCCTTGGCATCGACGAAAGACTGAGTGGGTTGGACGACACCTGACAGCTTGCCATGACCACGGTGCCAGACGTAGCTAGCGCCATCGCCGAGTTCGGAAAGTGCATATTGCACGTTCTCTAAAGCCGCCACGCGGTCGCTTTCTGTAAGTGACACAACAGTTGCGCGCTGGCCATCTTGAGCCGCGCCCGGAGTCGATGTCATAAGAATGGTAGCCACGGCGACAAGGCCAACAGCCAGCGTCGCAAAAAACGACTCGAGATCACAGGTAGAACGCATAAGGCAGACTCACAAGGTACGACGCTAATTTGGCAACGGTAACGCGGGAAGGATGCAGACAACACGGCTCCCTCGGTTAGCGAGTATGCCGTGTGTTGGTTAAGACCATCTTTACATGAGTGCCAAAATCGATCGATTGAGCAGCAAGGACTTAGCCGTCCTAAAGGATCGAATGTGAACGACGAACACCAACTCGATGCTGATGCCCTTGCCGCTCAGACCGACGAAACGGTCGGCGCACCCAACGATCCATTTGCACTGTTTGAGGATTGGTTGGCTGACGCAACCGGTTCCGAGCCAAACGATCCAAATGCGATGGCGCTGGCGACCGTCGATAGTGACGGATTGCCGAACGTGCGGATGGTTCTCTTGAAGGGTGTGGATTCCGTCGAGCGCTCCCAGCGCGGCTTTGTATTCTACACCAACTTCGAAAGCGCTAAGGGTGTCGAGCTTGCAGCAAACATGCAGGCTGCGAGTGTATTCCATTGGAAGTCGTTGCGCAGGCAGGTGCGGATTCGAGGTCCCGTATCTGTTGTTGCCGACGAAGAAGCGGATGCTTATTACGCGAGCCGATCGAGGGGAAGCCGCATAGGCGCATGGGCATCGGCTCAATCGCGACCGCTTGAAAACCGCACCGAACTTGCCACGAGCGTTGCCAGCTATGCGGCTCGGTACGCCATCGGCACGATCCCACGCCCACCTCACTGGTCAGGATTCCGCATCACGCCAGTTGAGATTGAGTTCTGGTGCGATCGGCTCTTTCGGCTTCACGAGCGCGTCGTGTTTCGCCGACCTGATCCGCAGTCGCCTTGGAATAAGCTGCGGCTATTTCCTTAAGGCCGCCCCACTCGACTTTTGGAAGTGCGGGTGAATGGGTTTG
Organism: Filomicrobium sp.; assembly: GCA_021775655.1. Classification (GTDB taxonomy): domain Bacteria; phylum Pseudomonadota; class Alphaproteobacteria; order Rhizobiales; family Hyphomicrobiaceae; genus Filomicrobium. The sequence continues at coordinate 8,054 of JAJFHK010000019.1, forward strand.
AGCAAATAAGAACCGACAGACCGGCTGGCTAGGGCCCTTCGACATCTGCGAACGCAATGCAGCCGGCGACCGTGTCGGCTCCCGTTTCAGCTTGCAGAGCGCGATCGGCGACAATCTCCTGATTGGCGCAAACACCGTTAGGTCCAGCCTCGCGCAATGTGCCAGCAAGTTGCCCACCCATCACGACACCGAATCCGTCCGCACGCTTGCCGTCGGCCCAGTTCTTCAGCCGCGAGGCCGGCGGGCATGTCTCCGGGCCCGTCCGGCATTGCGACGGTAGCACCGCGGAAACAACCCAGATGACAGAACCCGAATAAGCGATCCTTAAGGCCAAGCCGTCGGGGAACAGCTCGCCACGCGTCTCCCCTGTTTGATTGGCCGTTGTGGTATCGCTGGCAGATCCACCCTCACCGGTGTTCAATGCAATGTCGTTCGTTTCACCAGAGCTTAGTGCGCTGGGACTGGAATTTTCAGCCGCATCCTGAAGATTGTCCAAGTGTTCAAGCGCCGTGACCCGCAGGCGCAACTGATAGCGAACCGCCACCGCTGTTATCGCCTGCCTTCCGGCAACAGCCGTATCCTGGTTTAGGCGGCCGCCACCCAACTTGAGCACCTGTCGCGATAAAATCAGTTTCCATCCGCGCGCTGGAAAAATCTGACGCACTTCGCGGACGCTGCGAACACCTTGCAGCAATACGACATCGGCTTGCAGGCGATTGCCCGCAAATTTCGGTTGCGCAGCTATGCGCCGTTCAGAACCAAAAGTGTTGCGCCAGCTTTTAGCTGCAGGTTTTTCACGTGTGATAACGCCAGCGGCTGCGGCATCGGCAAGGTTCCAACTAGCGATGCGCAAATATTTATTTTCGCTGATTCTCGGCTGAGCTGCACTCGGCACAGCAGCAGCAATGATAGAAGTGCCAAGCGAGGCAGAAGCCAGAACCGCCCGCCAACCTGTGGACCCACGTTGTGACCACTGAAAGATCATGATTTGTCACGCTCCAGCCCTGGTCTTGAGATTCTGTTGGAAAGAGTAGTACCAACCGCAATATCGGCAAGCGCCTGCGTAGTCTTTCAACGGTTTTCGCGGATGCCGGCTTTATATCCAGGCGTGACGGGATCAACTGAGTATGTCAGATCTCCGAATATCAATTCGAATACGAATCCGGGTGTCCCGAAAATGAAGCCGTCACAACTGTCGAGAAACGCTGAAGAAAAACCAAGTAGCCTAGCTGTCTGGAGCGGGCGCGTTGCCGTCTTCAGCGTCGCTTTAATTTTCTCGGCCCTGTTCCTGCATCGGCTGTTCTCAGTTCCAACCCCCGTTGCCCTCAACCTTATGAAGCTTTCGATTTTTGGTGGGCTCGTATCACTCGCGCTTGGCGCACTGGCCGTCGTTGACATTTGGCGCAACGGCACGCGTGGCATTTCGCGCGTCGTCTTCGGCGGTCTGATCGCCAGCTGTATTGTAGGGTGGCCCCTAACTGCGCTTCCCAAGGTTCGAGCGCTTCCCGAGATCAACGACGTGACGACCGACACGAGCCAACCGCCGCGATTCGTAACGCTGGCAGCCAGCCGTCCGGCTGGTGCGAACCGGGCTGATTATCCTGGAGAGATCTTCGCCACGCCGCAGCACCAAGCCTATCCTGACCTGAAGCCACTTTTGATCAATCGCTCCGTCTCCGAAGCTTACGAGGTGTCCGTCGATGCCGTCCGACGGCTTGGAATGAGCAGCGCCAGCGAGACGCCACCTGGTGAAGAGGCGCCGGCAACAGGATTGATAGAGGCTGTCGATCGCACGATGATATGGGGCTTCTACGACGATATCGTTATTCGGGTGGTCGGAAACCGACTGACCGCACAGATCGAT
>JAJFHK010000181.1 GCA_021775655.1 Filomicrobium sp.
CCGCAGAACTGCACCGCACAACACGCGGCCTGATCGCCTACGGGCTCGACAAAGTCGACCCCGAGAAAGACATCAAGATCACTCTTGTCGAAGCCCAGCCCCGCATACTGCCGGCTTTGCCTGAGAAACTATCCAAGGCGACCTCCGACATCCTTGAAGGTCTGGGAGTTGAGATACGAGCGGGCTCGTATGTGACTGAAGTCAGCGACAAGGGTGTGACGCTGAAGACCGGCGAATTCATCCCCTCAGAATTGGTTGTGTGGGCGGCCGGCGTGAAAGGTCCCGAGGTGCTCGCAAAGCTTGACGGCCTCGAAGTAACGAAGGGCAACCTACTTGTTATCAAGGATACGTTGGAAACGACACGCGACTCGAACATTTTTGCGCTTGGAGATTGCACCTATTTGTTGCCGGAAGGGGAGGATGAAGCAATCCCTCCACGCGCCCAGGCAGCTCACCAGCAAGCCTCCCTCATCTACAAGCAAATCCGCCGTCGCATGGCTGGCGAAAATCTTAAACCGTTCAAGTATCACGACTTCGGCTCACTCATTTCGCTGGGACAATATTCGACTGTCGGTAGCTTGATGGGCTTTATTTCAGGTAAGTCCATGTGGGTTGAAGGGCTGTTCGCCAAGCTGATGTACCGCATGCTCTACAAGATGCATCAGACCGCCCTGCATGGGTATTCCAAGGTGATTCTCGACACCATCGCTCGCACCATTAACCGGCGGACCGAACCCCCAATCAAGCTTCATTAATTCTTTCAGCCAAGCGAACTTGGGCGGATAGGGCGGAACGCGCGGCAGCTCCGCAGGCATCTTGTGAATCCCTGGGATGACAGCGCGCCACCGCGACGCTATCTGATGAGCCATGTTGCACATCAACGAACTAATCTACCGAATCGAAGGGCGCGTGCTGCTCGACCGCGCGACGGTCGGTATTGCTGCGGGCCACAAGGTCGGTCTCATAGGCCGCAATGGTGCGGGCAAGACAACGCTATTGCGTCTTATCACCGGTGAACTTTCACCAGATGACGGCGCGATTGGGTTTCCCAAATCGGCCAAGCTTGGTTATGTCGCACAGGAAGCACCAGGCGGCGATGCAACCTTAATCGAGTGGGTGCTTGAAGCCGATCAGGAACGCGCAAGCCTGCTTAGCGAAGCAGAAGTCGCCACCGACCCGCAGCGCATCGCCGACATCCATAACCGCTTGGTTGATATCGACGCGCATTCCGCCCACGCGCGCGCAGCTCAAATCCTAGCTGGGTTAGGCTTCGATGAGGCTGCACAAAACAGGCCGTGTCGTGAGTATTCTGGTGGCTGGCGCATGCGTGTCGCACTTGCAGCCGTACTATTCCTGGAACCCGAGATTCTGCTCCTCGACGAGCCGACCAACTATCTCGATCTGGAAGGCACGTTGTGGCTGGAGAATTATCTGCGCGCCTACCCACATACAATTCTGATGGTCAGCCATGACCGTAATCTTCTGAACAGGGCGGTGACTTCAATCCTCCACCTCGACCGGGGCCGATTGACACTTTACGCCGGTGGCTACGACGACTTCGAGGAAGCCCGAAGCGAACAGCAGCGCCTTGAAGGCAAGCTCAAGAAAAAGCAGGATGACGAGCGCAAACGCATCACGGCATTCGTCGACCGGTTTCGGGCTAAGGCGACTAAGGCAGCCCAGGCCCAAAGCCGCCTGAAAGCGTTGGCCAAAATGAAGCCGATCGCTGCACAAGTTGACGAACGCGTCGCGCCGATCACGTTTCCCAAACCGGAAAAAGCGCTTGCCAGTCCGCTCATCAGGCTCGAAGGAGTCGAGGCTGGATACGAGCCCGGCAAACCTATCTTGCGAAACATAGAACTCAGAATCGATAACGACGACCGCATCGCGCTGCTCGGCCAGAACGGCAATGGCAAGTCGACATTTGCCAAGCTTATCTCTGGCCGATTGCCTCCGCAGCAAGGAGAGTCCTGGAGCCACAAGAATCTCACGTTCGGTTACTTTGCTCAGCACCAACTCGATGAGCTGAGCGAAGGCCGCACGCCCTTTGAATACATTAGCGATTTGATGCCGGCCGCCAGTGAAGCTGAACGGCGCACTCGCCTCGGCACCGCCGGTTTTGGGTTCGATCGCGCTGACAATCGGTGCGATACGCTCTCGGGTGGGGAAAAGGCCCGCCTGCTTCTCATGCTGGCGACTTTCCACGCTCCGCATATCTTGGTTCTCGACGAGCCCACCAACCACCTCGACGTCGATAGTCGTGAGACGCTGATCCGAGCGCTCAACGACTATGACGGTGCGGTCATCCTGATCAGTCACGATCGCCATCTGGTCGAAGCCTGTGCCGAAAGACTCTGGCTCGTTGCCGACAGCACGGTGAAGCCGTTCGATGGAGACATGGCAGACTACCAGCGACACCTGCTCGACGAGCGTTCTTCACGTCCCTCGGGCAATGTCAAAGCCACTTCAGTAAAATCCGACGACCGTGCCGACCAACGCCGCAGTGCCGCCGAGCGGCGCGCCCAGGTTGCGCCACTGCGACGCGCGATGACTGATGCGGAAAAAGAGGTCAATCGACTGACAGCAAGCATCGCCAAGATCGACGTAAGTCTTGCTGACCCAGAGCTCTATTCGCGCGAACCCGAAACGGCTCAGAAGTTGTCCGTCGAACGTGGCCTGCAGGCGAAAAACCTGACGGCCGCCGAAGAAGCTTGGCTGACCGCGACAGAAGCCTTCGAACAGGCTTCAAATACATGAGGCGAGTTGAAGCGACTGTACTGGGACAACCGACCACAGCAATCTAACTTGCTTCGGTCCCCCCGCGAGGCTTTCCGCTCACTCTCAATTCACAAACTGAGGCATCGAATTGTCCAAGCTCAATCAGGTCGTAACGGAAATCGTTGAAGAAATGCGCGCACGGGAGGATCGCGGCATCGTTGCAAGCTACATTCCCGAACTTGGGCGGGTAGACCCTCAAAACTTCGGGATGACTGTCATCGATGCCGAAGGAAGTCTTTACTCTGGAGGAGATTGCGAAACACCATTCTCGATACAGTCAATCTCCAAGGTCTTCACCTTGACCCTGGCGCTTGGCAAAATCGGAGAACGTCTCTGGGAACGCGTTGGCCGGGAACCATCGGGCAGCCCCTTCAACTCGATTGTGCAGCTCGAAGCTGAGCAAGGCATTCCGCGAAACCCGTTCATCAATGCCGGAGCAATTGCCGTTACCGACGTGATATTGTCTGGGAGTCAGCCTCGCGAAGCGCTTGGCGAAATCATAAGGTTTATGCAGTTCCTTGCCGATGATTCATCGATAATAATAGATCACACCGTCGCAGCCTCAGAGCAGCAACACCGGTATCGCAACAGTGCGCTTGCCAACTATATGAAGTCCTACGGCGTGCTGAAAAATGACGTCGAGAAAACTCTCGGTGTCTATTTCCATCACTGCGCTATCGCCATGTCATGCAGACAGCTTGCAATGGCCGCACGTTTCCTCGCTCACGCAGGGCTGAACCCGGCAACAGGTTGTTCAATCGTCATTCCGGACCGTGCGCGGCGTATAAATGCCGTTATGCTAACGTGCGGCCATTACGATGGCTCAGGCGAATTCGCTTACCGTGTTGGCCTGCCTGGAAAGAGCGGCGTCGGCGGCGGAATTTTGGCCGTCGCGCCAGGCTTGGCTTCAATCGCCGTCTGGTCGCCGGGCCTCGACGCAGCCGGCAACTCGCATCTCGGCCGCATCGCGCTCGAGCGCCTGTCCCAGCGGATGGGCTGGTCCATCTTCGGACCGTGATCACGGTCGCAAAGCAGCGTCGAACGCAAGCGACATTCGCAAGGGCTGATGTTTCAGACCGAACTTGATTTGACGGGTCGGTGGCAGATTACGAATCCGGCGTTCAGTGCTTTTTCGTTCGCTCTGCCTTTGCCATGGCGTCGCCGTGGTACCAGCATGCCCCGTAATCAATCGTGGGAGTGGCCACTACCGGCTTCTGTGCCGTGCGATCCATCCGCAACGAGCTTGTTTTCCCGCTCCTTCCGCCCAAAGGAAATGCATATATTTTCGCCGTTTTCTTTTCTGTCGTTTCCATTTCTGTGGCCTTTCAATTCGGTTGGGTCGTTGCAAACGCCCAAGCCAACTACATGTTTCGCATTATCTCTCAGATTCTACGGCTGTGCAAATGATAAGCATCAATTGCACACATTATAGGCTATTGAAATTGCTGCATATTTTGCTGGCAATTCTGCTCAAGTTGCACTTTTATGAACGAGCAGGAGGGCAGCAATGTTCAGAAAACTTGGCCGCTGGCTCAGGCCAGAACCTGAGTCCCCACGCCAGCATGCCGCAGTGCAAAGCACGGAATTATTGCCGAGTGCGGGAGAAGTTGAGCCACCAACTGTCGACGCTGAATTAACGAATTCAAGCGTCCTACCAGGCCCGGCAAACCAGATATCCGAACCACAGCCGGTCGCAGCGCCACCCGCAGCCACGCCACCGGCACCAACACCAGAAAAATCTGAGAATTCACCAGTCATCGTCAACAACGAGGAGAATCCCGCTATGACAAAATTCAAGCTTGAGTACATCTGGCTGGACGGTTATGAGCCCGTGCCAAATCTTCGTGGCAAAACACAAATCAAAGAATTTTCTGCCTTTCCGTCACTTGAGGAACTTCCTTTATGGGGTTTCGATGGCAGCTCAACGATGCAGGCGGATGGCAGCAGCTCCGACTGCGTTCTTAAGCCTATCCGAGTATTCCCTGACAGCGAGCGCAAGAACGGCGTCCTCGTTCTTTGCGAAGTGATGATGCCTGACGGGGTTACACCTCATGCTACCAATAAGCGTGCGACAATCCTTGACGATGACGGAGCTTGGTTTGGCTTCGAGCAAGAATATTTCTTCTACAAAGACGGCCGCCCACTGGGTTTTCCATCGAGCGGATTCCCAGAACCACAAGGCAAGTATTATACGGGCGTCGGCTATAGCCAGATCGGCAGCATCGCCCGCCAAATCGTCGAGGACCATCTGGATGCTTGCTTGGCCGCCGGCATCAACCACGAGGGCATCAACGCCGAGGTAGCCAAAGGACAGTGGGAATTCCAGATCTTTGGCAAAGGCTCAAAGCGTGCGGCGGACGAGATGTGGATGGCCCGTTATCTCTTGCAGCGGCTTGGCGAGAAGTACGGCGTTGACATTGAGTATCACTGCAAGCCGCTGGGCGACACCGATTGGAACGGCTCCGGTATGCACGCCAACTTCTCGACGACTCACTTGCGCGAAATCGGAGGCAAAGAGTACTTCGAACAACTGATGGCTGCATTCGAAGCCAATTGCGCCGACCACATCGCCGTCTACGGCCCAGATAATCACATGCGCCTGACGGGGTTGCACGAGACGCAGCGTATCGACCAGTTCAGCTGGGGGATCGCTGACCGCGGCGCTTCCATTCGCGTGCCGCATAGCTTCGCGAACAACGGATACAAGGGTTATCTGGAAGACCGCCGGCCTAACTCGCAAGGCGATCCATACCAGATTGCATCCCAAATTCTGAAAACCGTCGCATCGGTAGCGACCGCTGCCGGGTTGAGCAGCTCGGCCGCCTAAAGGATTACCTACTGGGGCACTAAGCGTCGTTGCTCTCCCCGAAAAACGGCGTCTGCGTGGGATGCAGGATTGGAGCCTGCATCCCACGCTTTTTTTTGATGAATTCTCTTAAACACCGCGGAATGTTTCCCGCGCCTCGATCTCCATCATCTCACTGCTGGTAAGCCGTTTCGCTTCACTTCGCTGGCGCTCCAGCCGCTTTTCGTACCAGCCACCGGCCTGCGCTATAAATATTCCTGCGAGAATAATGGGGCCACCCGTCACAATAGCGGGGCCTGGCACTTCGCCGAGAAGCAGGAACGCGAAGATTACAGCAGCAATTGGTGAAAATGACTGCGCCAGCGCTACGTCCTGACCCCGAGCGTTGCGCACGCCGAGCAGGAACAATGTCTGTCCGCCCGCAACAATCACAATCCCGTAGAGCAACATCCATTGCCACACGATCGGTGCAAGTACGTCGGCGAAGTGGATCGGGCCGAAAAAGTGGTAAGCCCAGAGAAAGTAGATGATTGCACCAACGACCATGCGCAGTACCGCAAAGATTCCAAACGGTACTGACTTCAGCCAGACCTTGGACAACAGCGTGCCCAACGCGAGTGCGAGTGCCGTCATCAGCGCATAGACTTCTCCTTTTCCGAACATCAGGCCGCCTGATTCGACACCGCTGAGGTAGAGAATCGCTAGGACCCCGGCAAAGGAAATCGCCGAACCCGCAATCCCCCACCCATCCGGACGGTCATTGAGGAAAACGGTTGCCAAGACCATGAAGACGATCGGTTCGATGCGCCCCAGAAAGACGACATTCGATACCGTTGTATTCTCAAGGGCCAGAAACCCCAGAGCGGGTGCCAATGCGCCCGCAAGCACACCCATCACGAGAATACCGGCCCAGTCGTTGAAACTCAGGCGCTTGAAATTCGCTTTCGTCCAGTCTTTCCGGTGAAGCACGAAGAGCGATAGGGCGGCAATAATATTGCCGACGAACAGCACATTGCAGAAGCTGATCGGGTTTCGCCCATCGATTGGGTTTGCGGCCCCGATCTCGGTCAAAAGCGTGACGACGGATTTAGCCAGGGCGAAGATCGCCAGCGACATCCAAATCATCACGGCGGCACTCGCAACTGGGCGGCTCGTCGCCGCGCTGAAGGATTTAGATGTGCCAGCCACCGCGTTCGTTACCTGCTCAGTGGCTTTGTTCACACTTGGCCACCTAATTCCAGATAGATCGCCGTCTGATCCATCAGCGGATGCATGCCAAATTTAGTGTTCGTGTGCAACGCAACGACATTCGTCGGGCTCACAACGGCGATGATGCTTCGCGCACCAAGTTTCCGGTGAGCTTCGAGTAGGCTGGCTGCCGTAATGGCGGAACCCAATCCGTGGCCTTGCGCGTCCGGATGCACGGAAACACCGACAAGGATCGAGGTGTCCATGAACTCCGGCCCGGCATCTGACAGGTCAACGGTCGTTGCTGATGCCAGAAGTTTGCCATCACCGTCATGGAAGACAACCGTCGAGACGTTCCCGTGATCGCCGCGCATAAACGCACCGGGCAGAGGGGTGAGCCCGACGGCGATCTGCAAATCCTGCACGTCTCGAAGATCGGAAGCACTAGGATCTTCACCTAAGTTGGAAATTCGCCCACGTGACGATCTGGCGAATTTCGAAACAACAGATTTGGCAGCGGCAACGAATGCAGTTTCATCGGCGCCGATAATCGGCATCGCACCCGAAATTTCAGCACCTAGCGATCGGGTCGATTCGGCCGCTGCAAGAGTTGCCTCTCGCGGTCCCATAACCAGTACGCGGCGAAAATCACCAACGAGCTGCGAAAGGTATTGGTGATCGAGAGTTGCGAGAAAAGCGGCTACCGAGCGTCCGAATGAGACCGCCCCGTCAAGGCCGCTAAGCTTATTGCGCTTACGGTGAATAAGTTTTTGTGCCAGTTGCTGCAAGTGGGTTCCGGCCGGTTCAATGCCGGAGTGGGTACTGCGGCTTGCGCGCCCTACCAACGGTGTCGAGATGCTTGCTTGGTGCATTGACATTG
>JAJFHK010000182.1 GCA_021775655.1 Filomicrobium sp.
TGAGCACAATTACACCGGCCAGCGAGTCAGTGATCACGGGCAGTAGGCGCAAATTATCACTCGCCCAAACCCCATTTTTCCGTGTTCTTGTAAAAGGTGAACGACTCGAACCCCGAAGTGGTCGTGCCGATGATTTTGCATGGCCAAGACCTGAATTGCCAGCTCCGCCAGTGGTCGTGCCAGCCTCATTGGACACATATGAAAATGACGCTGAAGGCGGCATCCCATTGCCGTGGCCCAGCCCGTTTCGACCGCGCGCCTAATCAACAACGCGATATCGCGACGGTCACCTAACCTGATTGCCGCTCTAATTCCGCCTCCCGCAGTTCTTTCTTCGAAAGCTTCCCGATCATCGTCTTCGGCAGATCATCGCGGAACTCGATCTCAGCGGGAATCTCAATCTTCGAAATCTTCTTCTCCAGATGTTCGATGATTTCCTCAACGGTTGCCGTATCCCCCTCCTTGAGTTTGATGAATGCCTTTGGCGCTTCGCCTCGGTATTCGTCGGGAATGCCGATAACCGTAACCTCGGCTACTTTGTCGAAGGTGTAAATTGCCTCCTCGATCTGCCGTGGATACACGTTGTAGCCGGAGCAGATAATGAGGTCCTTGATCCTGTCTTCAATGCTGAACATCCCATCAGGATCCATCCGCGCCACATCGCCGGTACGCAGAAATCCATCCGAAGTGAATACTTTGGCGGTTTCATCGGGACGCTCCCAATACCCCGGCATGACCTGCGGCCCGCTCACACAGACTTCGCCTTTTTCCCCCTGGGGAACTTCGGTTGACGGGTCTTCCAGGTCGCGCAAACTTACAACCGTCTGCGGCAATGGCAATCCGATGGAGCCTTCGCGTACTGGCCCGTCGACGGCATTACATGTTACCACCGGGGCAGCTTCAGACAGGCCATAACCTTCGAAAACCCCACAACCAGTCAAAGCTTCGAAGCGATGCTTGACCGTTAGCGGCAGCGGTGCCCCGCCGGAGATACAAAATCGCAGCGAACTCAAATCGTACTTGGAGACCTGAGGGCAATTCAAAATGGCGTTGAACAGTGTTGGAACGGCCGGCATCACCGTCGGCTTCGTCTGCTGAATGAGTTTCAACGTCGCCATCAATTCAAATCTCGGCAAGATGATCATTGTCGATGCCTTGCGAATCGCAAAATTCATCACAACCGTCATGGCGAAGACGTGGAAAAACGGTAGTACGCCCAGGAACCGCTCTTTCCCGGTGACAAGATGCGGCGCCCACCGGGCGACCTGCTCTGTATTTGCGTAAATATTGTAATGGGTGAGCATCGCGCCTTTCGGCTTTCCCGTCGTGCCACCGGTGTATTGCAGAACAGCCAGATCCTTCTCGGGTGAAATTCCTACCGGATCCGGTACGCCGCCCCGCTCGATCACATCGGCTTCGATGACCAGCTTGTCGGTAACGGGGGAAGCAAGCGGACGAGCCAGTTCACGCGATTTGAACAACTTGAAAAGCGCCGCCTTGGTGCCCGGAAGCAGGGCAGGGAACGAGGCGACTAACGCTCGTGGCAATACCTCATTAGAAATCAGCGTTTCGATCTTGTCGCATAACACCTTGAGATCAAGCGTTACCATCAGCTCAATACCGCTGTCCTGGACCTGAAAAGTCAGTTCATCGATGGTGTAGAGCGGATTGAAATTGACGACGATCCCGCCAGCCTTCAGGATCGCAAAGTAGTAAACAACGTACGTAGGCGCGTTTGGCAAGAACAGCCCGACCCTCGTGCCCTTCTCAATGCCAAGCTTTTGCAGAGCCGCCGCAGCTTCGTTAATTTTCTCTCCGATATGTTTATAGGTTAACTTCCGCCCCAGAAAATTCGTGCAAGTCAGGTCCGGATGGCTTGCCACTGCGTCATCAATCAGCGCGTATAGCGGTCTAACGGGGATCGGCGTATGCCAATCGATCCCGTCTGGAACGGTGTCAAGCCAAGGATATTCTGGTTGATTTCCAAGGGCTTGCTGAGTGTCCTCATGGGCCATGCGCGCTCTCCTCTCCCCTATCTGCGCCACCTGAGGTTTCAATAGGGCGCAGTCGTATTATTCTGGTCAAATTGTCGCGATTTACACCGCTTAGCACTTTGACTATGCGACCATTCAACACCTATTGAGTAGCGGCTTCCATAAGTATTGCTGAAATTTATTCCCGTAGAATGCTCTGAGGGGGATGACGCGTTTCGTAGGAGACAGCTTCGGCACACTTCTTGCGGGATGCTCTGAACCGGTCTGAACGAGGCCCTTGCCCGTGTCGCACTTGCTTGAGGGACTGTGGCTGGACTTGGTTGTGGTTTGCGTATATGTGACGCCACACCGAGTAGCAGCCCATGACCCTTGGGGAAATCTGGCCGGATTGCTGAGGCCTCTTTGCCTGATCAGAGCAAGGAGAGGAGAACGAGATGGACGAAGTCGCCACCAAGATTGTCGAAATTCTGAAGAAGCATATGAAGGAACCGCGGGACGATATCGCGCTTTCAACTGAGCTTCAGGATCTTTCGATCGAGTCGCTGGACTTGGCAATGATCGTTTTTGACATCGAGGACAGCTTCGGCATCGAGATTCCGTATAACGCGAACGAGGAAGTCGAAGATTTCAAGACTGTCGGATCGGTGGTCGATAAGGTTCGTGAACTTATTGAAAACAAGGGTGGTACTGCTGCTGCGGCAGGCGCCTGAGCGAATTTGCGGTACCGTCGCGAGGGGCACAATCAACGTCGGCATGGTCATGCCGCGAATTTTTATGTGCTCACCAAATACTCCAGGCCTCACTGTCTGGATCCGACGGTGCAGTCCTGGACGGTTGCAATTTAATGGACCAACCGTACCGTACTGAACGTAATTGGCGCTTTGCCCGCTTACCGTTGCAGTCATCGGCTGCCGGCGGTTGAACCCATAATGGGAAGTATATCGATGACGAATGGAAACGGTACGCGCCGCGTCGTGGTAACCGGCATGGGAGCAGTTACGCCCATCGGCGAAACAGTCCCAGAACTTTGGGCCGGAGTCCGCGAGGCTAAATGCGGTGTCTCGGAGCTTGGTGGTTTTCCCCTGGAAGACTTGAAAGTCCTGATCGCTGCTCAGATCAAGGACTTTGACCACAAGGCCCGCCTTAAACATTTTCAGCGCGACAAGATCGTGATCCACGCGGATCGCTATTCTTGGTTTGCGGCGGCCGCCGCCGATGAAGCCATGAAACAGTCTGGCTTGGAAATCCCAGTCGAAGATCCCTACCGCGCGGCCTGCATCGTGGGATCGGGGGCCGGTGGTCTCGTGACGTACGAAACCGCATACCGAGACCTCTTCATCCACAACAAGCGCGCAACACACCCGCTGACATTGCTGCGCATCATCGGATCGTCTGCAGCTGCACATGTGGGCATTGAATTTGGCATCAAAGGCCCGACATTCGCGACTTGCTCCGCCTGTTCAACGGCGACACATGCGATCGGGCTTGCCTACGATTATATTCGCCATGGCCTCGTGGACAGGGCCATATCCGGCGCATCTGAGTCAGTCATCAATTACGGCACCATGAAAGCCTGGCAGGCGCTCCATGTCCTGTCCCCACAAGGCTGCTTCCCGTTCTCAAAGAATCGCAACGGAACCGTCCTTGGAGAAGGCGCCGGAATTCTGGTGCTCGAATCGCTTGAACACGCTGAAAAGCGGGGTGCAAATATCCTTGCGGAGCTCGTTGGCTATGGTCAAACATCGGACGCAAGAGATATGGTCAACCCTGGTGTCGAGGGCCCGCGCGAAGCCATGCGCATGGCTCTTGCAGATGCCAATCTGGCCCCGGAAAGAATAGACTACCTGAGCGCCCACGGTACAGCGACGGCGATCAACGACAAAAACGAAACCAACGCTATCAAGGAAGTTTTTGGCGACCACGCCCATAAACTGGCGATCTCGTCGACGAAATCCATGCACGGCCACCCTCTCGGGGCCGGTGGTGGCATCGAAGCTACTTTGTGCATCAAGGCAATGGAAGAAAATTGGGTGCCGCCCACCATCGGTCTCACCGAGCCGGATCCCGATTGCGATCTCGACTACGTGCCCAACCAGGGCCGTGATCGCGAGGTCAATTACACGATGTCGAATTCATTTGCGTTTGGCGGACTGAATACGGTTTTGGTGTTCGGACCGCCGCCCGCCTGATCGTATCGATCCGGCGATACATCCGGACAAAAAGATCATGCCCACAAACTACCTG
>JAJFHK010000183.1 GCA_021775655.1 Filomicrobium sp.
GACTTGTATTCACCCCACTCAGCAGTGTTGGAAATCGAGTAGTTCATGTTAGCGATGCCGCCTTCATAGATGAGGTCGACGATCAGCTTCACTTCGTGCAGGCACTCGAAGTAGGCCATCTCGGGGGCATAGCCCGCTTCAACAAGCGTTTCGAAGCCGGTTCGGATCAGTTCCACGAGTCCACCGCAAAGAACGGCCTGCTCGCCAAAGAGGTCGGTCTCGCACTCTTCTTTGAAGGTCGTCTCGATAACGCCGGAACGTCCACCGCCAACGCCACAGGCATAAGACAGCGCCAGATCGTGCGCGTTGCCTGACGAATCGTGGTTGACCGCGATCAAGCAAGGCACCCCGCCGCCCTTCTCATATTCGCCGCGAACGGTGTGGCCCGGGCCCTTCGGCGCAATCATCACGACGTCAACCGTATCCTTGGGCTCAATCAGCGCAAAATGAACGTTGAGGCCGTGCGCGAAGGCAATCGCGGCCCCATCGCGGATATTGCCAGCGATGTGATCGTTGTAGATGTCGGCCTGCAATTCATCAGGCGTCGCCATCATCATCAGATCGGCCCACTTCGCCGCCTCGTCGACCGACAAGACCTTCAGCCCGTCGGCTTCCACCTTCTTGGCGGTCGTCGATCCCGGACGCAGCGCAACGACGATATCCTTGACGCCGGAATCCTTCAGGTTCAGCGCATGCGCGCGGCCCTGGGATCCGTATCCGATGATCGCCACCTTCTTGGACTTGATGAGATTGAGATCGGCGTCGCGATCATAGAAAACGCGCATGCGAGCTCCCCTTTTTGTTCGAGTTTGACTGCCTATGCGAATAGACGTGAATTCCTGACAGACGCGGAACCGCTTGTATCAGTGCGGCGACGGCCAAGTAGGCCGCCCGTCGAAAGAACGCGCGAACCTACTACCCAACCGATGCGAATTTCAACGGTTTAAGGCCATTCGCAATAGGTTGGCTTCAAACAGCCGCGATTTCGGCAGTGAACAGCGTTTTTTCGGCCGCTTCGATGGTCCCGCTGCGGAACGCCCGCAAAAGAATTCCTAATGAGCCGTTAACCGACCGGCAACCGCTTTACAGTATGGTTTCGGCAATCGTTTTGAACTTCTGATCGTGCACCAAATAAAGTTCCGCACCCAACATCTACCGCTAGATGGAGCCGAAGATGACCGCAAAATCCCCTGCCTTGACCAAAGGTGCCCTTGTTGCCGCAATCTCGACGCTGGCACTCGCAGGTTGCGGAGGCGAAGCCCCGACCCAAGGTGGCGGACCGCGCGGGATCTTCACCTCGACCAACGACTGCTCAAAAGCTGACAAGTTCAATCGTGAGGTTTGCACGAAGACCATCCGCAAAGCCATCAACGCTCACAATGACCAGGCCCCAACCTATGACAGCGAACGAATTTGCGTTTCCAAGGAGCGCAGCTGTGAGCGCACGCTGAACGATCAGTACCGCCCTCGCCTCATCGGTTTCTACGTCGAGCTTCCCGAGGATGGCGCCGAGAAGGCCGAGCCAACCGCTAAGCCGCTATATGCAGCCGTCCGCGGAGAAAAGGGCTTCCGTGCAAATGATAATACGATTTACCTGGAGACCGATTTGACGCTCGACTTCTCGCGCAATGCCGTAGCGGCTTACAAGTCCCACTCCGGCGGCGCCATCAAGGGCGGCTTCGGCACATAGTCTGTGGCAGCGCCTAAATCTTGGCGCTATCAATTTTCGCAAGCTCCCGCTCGATGGCCGCTTTCAGTTCGGGAGCGTCAGGCCTTACGCGAGTCGAAAAACTCTCCACGGTGCGCCCGTCTGGCCCGATCAGGTATTTATGGAAATTCCAACCTGGAACGCCATTTCCTTGCAGCGCTGCATTGACCCACTTGTAGACCGGGTGAGCTGAAGGCCCCGTGACGCTGACTTTCTTCGTCAGGGGAAATGTTACACCAAACGCTCCTTGGCAGAATTTCGCTATCTTAGCATCGCCGTCCGGCTCCTGGTTAAAGTCGTTGGAGGGAACACCGACGACCACCAGCCCTTTCTTTTCATAGCGCTCCCATAACGCCTGAAGGCCTTCGTACTGGCGCGTGAACCCGCAAAACGAAGCCGTATTCACCAGCAGCACAACCTTGCCGCTATAAGCCGACATCGGCATCGGCGATCCGTCGATCGCAGTAAAAGCCAATTCAGTAATTTTTCCATCCTTGGCCGCAATCACGCAACCGACCCAAGGCGCCATCAGCAACATCGTAGCAGCAGCCAGGGCCAGCGAAGCTTTTCGCAACATTAGCGATCCTCCTTACAATCCTGCACCTTGAACGGCTCATCCCAACCGCCGGATTATATTGCATGCTCCAAATCGTTCAACGACCGGTGGAAACGCCTCGGCATGCATCGTCACCGCGCCACACAAACTCACAGCAGCGGCGGATGCAGCATTGAGCAAGCGCTTAAACATTCACGAACCCGCCGGTTCGTTCACGACAACATTCCCCCACGGAGCCCCCGCACCGAAGCAGATTTCGCAGGCTTTTCAAACCAAACGACAGCAAAACGAGTCGTGCGCCCAGGCAAATATCCAGTTCGCAACCAATTGCCGAAGAGAAGTCATGGAAACCATGCGCAAGCCAGCACAGGTCCCTGCGCGGCGCGAAAGTAAAGGCTCATAAAACATCCGCCACATTCACATGATGCAACAAGTCATCTGGCATGCCTAATACCAGCATAGACATCCTCGCCGCGAGGATCAGGGGGCGATTATGACCAAATCCGGAAACTCCCCGGCGAACTACGGTCGACAGCACCGACAGCTTCTCATCGCCATCCTCATTTACTTCGCGAGTATCTCAAGCCCGATCGCTGACAACATCAATAAAAGGAAACACTGGTGGGGTTTTACATCGGTGCAGGGCATGCCGCAGTTCGTCGGCCTTTGGCAGGACCTGAATGAAATCACCATCATGTATGCGGGCGGCCGATGGTGCTCAGCACGGGCGCGGCTTACCGTCGACAATACCTTTGAGCAAATTAAGAGCACTTGCGATCACATGACGACGAAAATCACGACAATCAAATTGTCGACCTCCGGAGCCAGGCTCAAGTACCAGATAA
>JAJFHK010000184.1 GCA_021775655.1 Filomicrobium sp.
ACCGGCGCAATGCGCGAAATCAGACAGAACCACGATTTTTCGAAAAGAGTCGAGCGGAAGTCCGATGACGAAACCGGTGACCTTGTCGATGCTTTCAACGAAATGCTCAGTGAAATCCGCGCGCGGGACGCTTCACTCGCCCTCCATCGTGTGAACCTGGAAGCAACGGACGAACAACGCACCCGGGATCTACGCAAGGCAACCGTCGCCGCACAAGAAGCCAACGCCGCCAAGTCGGACTTCCTGGCCACCATGAGCCACGAGATCCGAACGCCGATGAACGGCATGCTGGTGATGGCCGAATTGTTGACGGCGGCTGGAATGCCGACCCGACTTCAGCGTTATGCCGACGTCATCGTATCGTCAGGCAAGTCGCTTCTCTCAATCATCAACGACATACTCGACTTCTCCAAAATCGAAGCGGGCAAGCTTGATCTCGAAGCGACCCCTGTCGAACCGCGCAAATTGGTCGACGAAGTCACGCGCTTGTTCGCCGAGCGAGCCGCCTCCAAGGGCTTGGACCTCGCCGGCTTCGTTGCAACCGATGTCCCTCGAGTTGTTGCTGCAGACCCGGTTCGCCTCAATCAAATCCTGTGCAATCTCGTCAACAACGCATTGAAGTTCACCGAGAGCGGAGGCGTTTCTATTCGCCTCGTCCGCAGTAATACTACGGCCGATGGTGGCAAAGCCAGCCTTCGTTTCGAGGTGACAGACAGCGGCATTGGAATCGAGAAGGACAAGGTATCAACAATTTTCGACGCCTTCTCGCAGGCTGATCAAACCACCACGCGACGATTCGGCGGCACTGGCATCGGCCTTACAATCTGCCAGCGTCTAAGCCATGCCATGAACGGCAACATCGATGTCACCAGCACCCACGGTGAAGGGTCGACATTTGCGCTGTCAGCTCCATTCGAAATTCTTGAACCGGCCTCAGAATTGAACCCAGTCAAGGGCCCGGATGAAGTTTCAACTCCGCAAAACGTTCTTCTAGCAATGGAACCCGGCCCGACCCGAACCGCCCTTGCCGACTACGCACGCGCCCATAATTACAATCCCATTTTCGCAGATAGCGCGGGCAGCGAAGAAGAATTGGAATTTGCACTTGCCGCTGCCAGGGACGCGACCGCAACGATCACACGGTCCTGCACCTTCTCGAAAAGACTGCGCGCAGACAGCGGTGATTTGAAGCTAATTTCGGTCGCCGGACTTGGCCAATCCTGTGGCGGGGAAACAAGCCAGGAAGGCGGAGCAGATGCCGAAATTACGTGGCCGCTCACCGTTGACGAGGTTCACGAACTGTTTGCTGCGCTATCAGCCGGCAGCCTCGACAGCCTGCAGACAAGCAAAGCTGAGCAGTCGCAAACCCAGTCTTTCTCAACTTTCCCTGGTGTCCGCATCCTTGCTGCTGACGACAGCGCCATCAACCGGGAGGTGCTTGGTGAAGCCCTTGGACGCCTCAACGTCGAGGTCGTCAACGTCGAGGATGGAACCGATGCCGTCGAGGCAGTGAAGTCGCAGACTTTCGACCTCGTCTTCATGGACGGCTCGATGCCGCAGATGGATGGCTTTGAAGCGACCCGCCAAATTCGCAGTTGGGAGGGTGAAACACAGCGTATACCCACGCCGATTGTCGCTTTGACAGCCCATGTCGTCGGGGCACAAGCCAACTTATGGCGCGATGCCGGTATGGACGACTGTGTCACCAAGCCCTTCACCATCGCCATGCTGGAAAAAACACTGGGTACGTGGCTCCCTGATCGCCGGGTCACCGCCCAAGATGACCCTGCCGATACCTCAGATAGCGATTCTGCCGGCACAAGCACAGACAGCAATTCCAGATCTCACGACGTCGAAAATTCACGGCCTTCACCAGCAGAACGTGTAACCATCGATGATGCTGAAGCCCACCCTCTTCTCGACTCCGAAGTTCTCGACTCTATCCGCGATTTACAAACCGGCGATATGGACCTTACCGCAAAGGTCGTTGAACTCTACCGCATCCACGCTCCCGAAGCACTCCTGGCGCTCCGCAACAACTGGGTTGAGGCGCCTGTAGTAACGGTCGCCAAAGCCGCACACGCTCTAAAATCATTGTCGCGCAATATTGGAGCAGTCCGTGTTGCGGAGATCTGCGAAGTGATCGAATCGAGCGCCCGCGAGAACACCTTAGACCGCTCCAAGCCGCACATCGATCAACTGGCCGCCGCACTCGACGCAACGATGTCGGCATTACCAGCCACGGCCCCGCCCCAGGGCACGCCAGCGCTTGAAGCTCAATAACGCGCCATTGCGGGGCTTAAAACAATTTGTGAAGCGCACGTGGACGGACTTGCGGTGCTTCCAAAGATGTTCACCCCTACCCATCGTCACCACGAGTGACTAGGTTAGCGCCATCCTCGTTACCACCTTCCCATCTTCCAGCCGAAAGACCTCGAATGAAACGCATCGCCGTCCAAATGGACCCGCCAGAGAAAATCAATATCAAAAGCGATACGACATTCGCGCTAATGGCCGAAGCCCAATCACGTGGTCTCGAATGCTACGAGTTCCAACCGCAATCGCTGGCAATTGAACACGGCGAGATCACTGCCACGGTGCGTCATGCCCGCGTCCATCCCGACAACCAGGAAAGCCCCTTCGCGCTCGGCGAACCAGAACGCTTGCCGCTACGCGACTTTCCCGTTGTCCTGATCCGCCAGGACCCACCCTTCGACATGGCTTACTTCTCCAATGCCTACCTCCTCGAGCTGTTGCCTAAAACAACCCGCGTTCTCAACAACCCACGCGCCATCCGCAACACGCATGAGAAACTGAGCGCGCTCTACTTCCCTCATCTGATGGCCGCAACGCTCATCGCCCATGACCGCGAACTGATTACGGATTTCGCCCGCCGTCACGGCGAAATCGTACTCAAGCCGCTGTCTCTTTTTGGTGGTGAAATGATTGTGCGCACCAACGTCGGCGACCCCGACTTTCCTCGCCACCTCGACGAATTGCTCTCCCATTCTTCCGAACCTATCGTCGCCCAGGAGTTTCTCCCCAACGTCAAGGAAACCGACAAACGGGTGATGATGCTGGAAGGCGAAGTTGCAGGTGTGCTCGGACGCATTCCTGCTGAAGGCAACTTCGTTGCCAACATTCACTCCGGCGGACGCCCTGTTCTTGGAACGCTGACCGAACGCGAGGAGCAGGTCTGCCGCGAAGTCGGCGTCAAACTCAAAGAGTGGGACATCTTCTTTGCAGGCCTCGACTTGATCGACGGCCGGCTATCGGAGATCAACGTCACGTCGCCGACTTTGACGGTAGAATTAAAGGCTGTCGGTGGACCCGACATTCCAAAACTCTACTGGGATAAAATCCTCGGATAAGTGACCTACCCCACTGCCATCACCGGCCCCTGACATTCGAGTCCCGGTCAATCCTGTTGCCAACGGAGATTGAGGACGATTTTCCGGTTTTGAATTCACCAGAACCAAATCTGAGAAGAAATTTGTTGGAAAGATTTAGAGTTCTGGTGCTCTCGTGGCCGCACATCGCAGATCCGTTGATCTCCGTTCAACAAGTCATTGAAAGCCCTTAATGGCCAAACCTGCTTTTTCCCCAACTGAGGACACCCATAAGCCGTACCGCTAAATCCGCGAAATTCCGCACTCTCCGCCCAATTTCTCAGTGTCTTTAGGCTGAGTGCTGCTCTACAGCCTCACCCAACAACAATGAATCGCGCTAGGCATTGCCCAACAGCCGTTGTCAGCGATAAAGCGGCAGGGTACGAGAGACTTCGGAAGCCCGCTTTACATAAGCTTTTACGGAGTGGGACCAAGGGGAGGCGACGGACATGCTCTTCACTAGGCGATTCAACTCCGCTGAGCGTGTCGAGATTACGACCGGCCCGCCCGTCGGCGTGATCGACATTGGATCGAACTCTGTCCGGCTCGTCGTCTACGAAGGCGCGGTGCGGGC
>JAJFHK010000185.1 GCA_021775655.1 Filomicrobium sp.
GGAGAGGACGCACTCATCAGCATTGATGGAATCGTCGATGCGTTTGCTTTTCTGCACAATCAGCCAAAGTCTGCCTGGACGTTCGAGGTCGATGTCCGTACTTCGCGTGAGAATTGGTAGGCTTGAGGCGCGACGCGCTCATTTTGTCTCGACCTTCATTCTTGAATAGCCGAGGGCTATTCATGTGTTGATATTTCGGCTCTTGCCAGCCTCGGACAAGCAGTCGTAAGTGTTGATTGCAATGTCAAATGATCGACCGGCTGACAACGAGAAGCAGGGGGAGTTCTCTTCGCCCCCATGTTACATGCATGAACTCGACCCGGCATACAGCGGGCTCACCACAGACGAGGCTCAAGCCGTCGATGTTGCGAGATGGCGCAAGGCCGAACGTAAACGCCTCATCGAAGAACGTCTGGCGCTCCCGGTTGCCGAGCGCGAACAGTCCGCGCGACTCATCGCAAGACATCTTGATGACCTTATCCCGAAATCTGAAGGTGCGGTTGTCAGCGTCTACTGGCCGTTCCGCGGCGAGCCTGATCTGCGTTCCTGGATGGCCGGTGGCGTAGAAAATGGACTTTGCATAGCCCTGCCGATTGTGGTCGCGAAAGGCCAGCCTCTCGTGTTCCGGGAGTGGCAACCGGGATGCCGAATGGAGCGTGGTGTTTGGAATATTCCAATTCCGGCGGACGGTCCTGAGATTGTGCCTGATTTCGTTATCGCGCCGCTGGTCGGGTTCGATCAGGCAGGGTTCAGACTTGGTTACGGTGGCGGATTCTTCGACCGGACACTGGCCCAAGGATTAAAAGAGCAGACGGTGATCGGCGTCGGCTACGATGGTGGCTCAATCGCGACCATCTTTCCGCAGTGGCACGACATACCGATGAATTGGATCGTTACAGGTGATACGCTGCCGCGCGCGACCGGTCGAATATCAACGAGCAAGTAGCAGCTTGAAGGGCCTCTGCCTTTTATTTCAACCAATGCTGGGTGCAGAAGGCAGATGAGTTGAGGGAAACTTAGTGGAGCTATTTTAACGTTGAACTCATACTTATCTTTCTGATTTCGGCACTTCGTCATAGGTCGCGAAAACCTTAGTCGTCCCATCCTTTTTGATCAGAAGTACTTCGTACTTTTCCCGCCGGTCGCCGGACTCCATACCCGGGGAACCGATCGGCATGCCGGGGACGGTGAGACCAACTGCCTCCGGTCTTTCCTTCAATAGGCGGGCGACTTCCTTGGCGGGAACGTGACCTTCGATGGTATAGCCCTGGACGCGTCCGGTATGACACGCAGCAAGCTTTGGCGATACGCCGTTATCGAGCTTGAACCGCATTAACGCGCCGGCCGTCACGTCTTCTGTTGCGACTTTGAAGCCAGATTGGTGGAGGTGTTTCACCCATGCTCCGCAACAGCCACAAGAGGCGGTCTTCTTTACGTAAACAATGGCATCATCAGCGGCATGCGCCATTGCTCCTGCGGCGACCATCGCAATCAAGGCTATAACGATTATTCGCTGCATGTTTGCTCCTGAACTTCACTGATCACGCACCCGCCCGATTCAATGCGTCGCAAATTTTCGAGCGGGGTTCCGGCATCCGACTCTCCTCGGACCTACCCCCGATCAAGCCCTTGGGCTTCGAGCTCGCTGAGGTACTTGGCCCAGAGGGCGTCCTTTTCGGTTCCAAGTTTGTGCAGATAGCCGAAGGCGAAGAGGCCGGTGTTGTGGCCGTCGTCGAAGTGGATCTTGACGGCGTAATTGCCGACAGGCTGCAGCTCGGTGATTTTGACGTTCTTCTTTTTTGCAACGGTCACACGCTGGCTTTCGGAATGGCCCTGAACCTCCGCCGATGGGCTCATGACACGAAGCATTTCTGCTGACAAAGCGAATTTAGCACCATCATCGAAAGTTACGTCTAGCGACGTGCCATCGTCTGCCAATTCAAGATTTGGCGGCGCAACGGCATTGCCTGCTGCCGTTTCCATCTCCGCCCAAACCCTGGCAGCCAAATCACGGTAGATTTGCGCGTGCGGGCTGTCGGGGGCGGTCGCCGTCACAGGCTGGCCGGTATCGGAGGTTTCTCGGATTTGCATGTGAAGCGGTACACCGCCGAGGAATGGGACGGACAATTTCTGGGCTTCTATGCGGGCGCCGCCATGGCCGAAGATGTGGCTCTCTTCACCGCACTTGGGACAGACAAACGTTGACATATTTTCGACGATGCCGAGCACCGGCACATTGACCTGTTCGAACATGCCCAGGCCCTTGCGCGCGTCGATGAGGGCAAGGTCTTGCGGCGTCGAAACAATGACAGCTCCAGACAGCGGCACCTGCTGAGCCATGGTCAGCTGCACGTCGCCGGTGCCAGGCGGCATATCGATGAGCACCACGTCAAGTTCGCCCCATGCGACCTGGAACAGCATCTGGTGAAGTGCTTGAACGACCATCGGGCCGCGCCAAACGATAGGCGTGCCCTCGTCAACGAGGAAGCCCATCGACATGACCTTGAGGCCATAACCGGAAAGCGGGCTTACGATCTTGCCGTCCTTGGCTTCAGGGCGGCCGGTGATCCCGAGAAGACGCGGCTGGGAAGGACCGAAGATGTCGGCGTCGAGAATACCGACCTTGAGGCCGATGGCCTGTAGTCCCAGCGCGAGGTTGACCGTCGTCGTTGATTTGCCGACCCCACCCTTACCGGATGCTACCGCGATCAAATGTTTGACGCCTGGAATGTTGTTTGGCTTGGCACCGCCGCCAGCTTTTAGCGTTGGTTCCGGACCTGGAGGGGGACCACCAGCAGGGGAGCCGCCGCCCATGCGGGCACGCGCTTCCGCGACGCGTGGATGTTCATGCACATTTCCGCCAGAGGCGACAGGACTCTGGGCAGGCGCAGGGCGGGCCGAACCAGGTTGCGCCTCGGCGGTCAAAACTGCGGTTGCTCCGGCCACGCCTTCCATTTCGGCGACAACTTTCTGGGCGGCCTGGCGCAGGGGATCCAATTCCTCAGCTTTGTCAGCAGGAACCGTAATGGAGAAGTAGACCCGGCCATCCTTCTGCAGGATTTCGGAAACGAGCCCGAGGTCGACGATGTTGCCGTCGAGGTCGGGGCCCTTGACGCGGCGCAGTTCGGACAGAATTTGGTCCTTCGTAACGGACATGACTGCTCTTCTCCTGGGAAGGTATTGAATCGCAGAGTCTCGTGGTGGCGGTCCAAGACCACCCTCAGCCAGCTCGGTGCGATAAGCGGGATCAGTTGTTCATTATTCCGCCAGCGGCGCGCCGGCAAGTCGCGCACGCAAGCAGATCTTATTCCTGACCCATGTGATAAGGTATTGCGGACCGGATGCCAAGGGGGTGTCGAAGGGGGGCAGCGGTCGTGCTAAGGAGTTGCGCCCAATCATCAGCCGAACGAGGCCTTGTTTGTCTAAAGCGCTGAAGGAATACGAAGTCAGGCCGACGCCCGAGGATCCAGCACTGTCGCAATCGGTCAGTGGCATCGATCACGAAGGCCGCGAGGTCGAGACGGTTGTCGTTACAGAACGGGCACTGACGCTGTTCTTGAACGGGCGCGAAATTGTCACCATGATGACGATTGGAGACCATCCCGACTTATTGGCGGTCGGCTTCCTTCTGAATCAGGGGATGCTGCGCGACGATGACGAGATTATCGGGATCGACTACGAGGAAGACATTGCGACAATCGTAGTGCGGACGGCACGCGAAACGGACTACGAGGAAAAGCTCAAAAAGAAGGTGCAGACGTCCGGCTGCGCGCAAGGCACAGTGTTCGGTGACCTTCTTGAGAAACTCGACGGGATCAATCTTTGCAAAACGGCGCGGCTAAAAACGTCGTGGCTCTATGGGCTGTCAAAGAAGATCAACACCGAGCCTAGCCTGTATCTCAAAGCCGGTGCCATCCACGGCTGTGTTCTTTGCTCTGAGGACCGGCCGCTCGTCTATATGGAAGACGTTGGGCGGCATAACGCCATCGACAAAATCGCCGGGTACATGTTTCTCAACGACGTCGCGCCTGACGACAAAATCTTTTATACGACCGGACGCCTGACATCCGAGATGGTGATCAAGTGCGTGAAGATGGGCATTCCGATCCTGGCATCTCGATCGGGTTTCACCGCCTGGGGCGTTGAACTTGCACGTGAAGCCGGGCTGACGCTGATCGGCCGAGCACGCGGCAAGCGCTTCGTGTGTCTATCAGGCGTGGAGCGCATTGAATTCGACGCGGATGCGAATGCAGTCGACGAAGAAGACAGCAAGCATCGACGGAAGGGGAGTGCGGGGTAAATGGATTGCATATGCGACGGCCACGGGAGTCGAGTGTAATGCGAGTTCAGTCAAGAACATCATTCGCAATCGTCATTGCGCTAGGTCTTGCCGCCGCTACGCCGCTGGCGTCGCACGATGAACGCAGCGAGGGCAACCTTACCGGGCATCCGGACGTGCCGCCGACCATCGCAAGCATCACCGCGAAGACGCGCGAAGCATATCTCAACTCATTGATGTCGCCGTTTCGGCGTGCTGCAGGCGCAGACCTTGTGCTTGATCAGAGTGACATTGATGGCGCCCGACTTCGCCGGGAAGCTGCGACCCGCGCCGCGCGCGTGCAAAGCGTACTCAAATACGATCTTGACGGGGACGGGGTCGTATCCCGGGCTGAAATCGAAGAGGGCATGGCCCCCAGCAAATCGTCGCGCGGATTTGCCGGACAAATTGAACGCATCATGGCGCAGGACGCCAACGGCGATGGCCGCATCGAAATCGCGGAAGTCCTCGCCGGGACGACCTCGGTCCGCCGGAATGCCACTCAGACAGACCGGCTCAAAGACTTACTTTCACTTGATCCAAATGTTGACGGCCGTCTCACCGGCAACGAACTCGAAGCGATCGGCCAAAAGATCTTCGCTGCCTACGACAGCGATGGCGATGGATCAATTTCCGACGAGGAGTCGGCGCTCTGGCAGTTGGTGCGTCGAGAAGCCCAGAATCGCGCGAAGGAAGAACCGACGGCCTCCGAACTTGCCGCATGCGATTTGACGGCTGTCGCTCCGGGGGTCGAAGTTTTGCTGGTCGGCTCCTACGGTTCAAAAGCGATTTCGAATGTCACGGTTGCAGGCCAGGACGAAACGACAGTGACAAGCGAGGTTTACATAGAACCAGGCAATAAGCCGCTTTTCATTGTCGCCGCAACAATGAAGCCGCGCATCTGGCGGTTCCGGGGAGGAACCGAACGTGTGACGCAGTTTGTCGCGTTGTCGGCTGGAACGAAGAAGACAGGCGCGCGTGTCGGTGTCGTTGGACTGCCGAAAGACCGAGTGAGATTTTTGGAGCCTGAAAGTTGCTTTCGCTACTTCACCGACGAGAAGCGCCCTGAAACCAACCGGGCAAAACGAATCGTTGAGATCAAGACCGGCCAGCCGGTGGTAAAATTAGTTGCAACCTACGATCTCACCGAAGTCGCGCTACCGTCGGGGATCACGCCGCCTGAACCCGACAGGGCAAGGCGCAGCCTTCGCGTGGTTATCGGCGAAACGGAATATGAAGTGCGCAACGGCAAACCGGTTCTCGTTGATCGCGAACCCGAAGCTGACAGGTTGCGTCCGGCGAGCGTCGACCCGGCGACCTACCGCAATTTTCGCCGCTTTTCCCCAGCCGGCGTCGTGGGCATCGAGCCCGACTTTGTCGTCTCGCCCAAGACGGTAGAGCGCTACGAGGTGCTTCCCGAATTTGCAGGGCTTGTGGAACTCCTCAAGGACGGCAGCCTGGAAACGATCTCAAATGGAGAATACCGGATCGTGAAGCCCATTGCTCGCTATCCTGCTGGTCTGAGCGGTGCGCTGGCGGTGAATTTCGTTCTTGCCGAAGGCGTGCCGGAACCAAAGGGATCGGCGGGCCACTCGTGCGTCAAGTCAGAGGCGACGAACAAGCCGCTGGCCAACTCCGGGCGCTGCCGGTAGCAGCGTGATTATTCCTTCTTGCGGTTGGCCAATTCCCCACTAGATTGCCGGCCATGACCATTTCGAAAGACAAAATTGTCGGCGTTCTGCTTGCCGGTGGGCAGTCGCGGCGCATGGGCGGAGGCGACAAGGGCCTTCGCGAAATCGCCGGGCGGCCGATGTTGGAACACGTGCTGAACAAGTTTCGCGAACAGGTCGGCCGGGTTATCCTTAACGCCAACGGCGATCCTGCGCGCTTCTCGGCATTCGGGTTGCCTGTCACAGCCGACCCGATCGAGGGCAATGTCGGACCGCTTGCCGGTGTGCTTGCCGGTATGCGATGGGCTGCACAGAACGAGCCTGGAGCGACCCACATTGCAACCGCATCGACGGACGCGCCGCTGATCCCAACGGATCTCGTCCAGCGCCTATCTGCAGCCCTAGTCGGCCAGTCTGAGAAAATCGCGCTGGCGAAATCGGGTGGATTCATGCATCCGGTGATCGGGCTGTGGCCAGTGGAGTTTGCCGACGACCTGGAGATAGCCCTGAAGGATGGCGTGCGCAAGGTGCTGCACTGGACGGACCGGCATGGTACGGTCGGTGTCGAATTCGAATTCGCCGCTTTTGGCGACAAATATATCGATCCGTTCTTTAACGCCAATACGCCCGAAGAATTCGACGAAGTGGCCGCCCTTCTGGCAGAATGAGGCAAAGGCCGCCGGCCGTCCTGGGAGCCCAAGAACCGAATGAAGATAACAACTCCACATGGCGCGCCGATTATCGGGATCGCAGGCTGGAAGAAATCAGGCAAGACGACACTGACCGTCCGGCTGATTGAAACGTTCAGTAAGCGCGGGTTGAAAGTCGCTTCGCTAAAGCATGCGCACCATGCCTTCCAGATCGACGATGCAGGCACCGATTCTGCGCGTCACCGACGCTCTGGTGCTGCCCAGGTGGCTGTGGTGTCGGCGAAGAGATGGGCCATCATTACCGAACTTAATGGCGCGCCGGAACCGAATTTTGAGGAAGTGATCGCTGCATTGGAGCCATGCGACATCGTCATCGTCGAGGGCTATAAGTCGGCTGCCATCCCGAAGATCGAAGCGCGCAGATCAGCCTCGTTCACGAAAACGCCGCTTAGCGACGAAGATCCGCTGGTCATCGCGATCGCGGCTGATCACACGGTGGACAATACGGCGCTGCCAGTGTTCTCACTCGACGACGTCGAAGGCATCGCCGACTTTATCAATGCGCAGCTCGGTCCATTGAATGGCGCTTGCCGCGAGGCCAGAACCGGCGTGTCTGCCGAGCGTTCACACGCCGAGGGATTGAGCGAGGAAAAGCAGTGACAACTATCGTGTCTTGGCGAACCGTTTCTGCCATTGCCGGCGCTGCTATCCTTGCCGCCGCGGCAATCGTGCCTGCGAGCGCTGCCGGCGATCCCCCCGTACCACACGGCCTCGATCCTGGCGGCAATGCGATAGCGCTCATCAGCGATGGGGTCGACTATACTGATCCGGAAATCGCTGCGCGCCTTGCACGCGATGGCGAGGGCGAGCCAATTGCGCTTGACCTCATCGACGGCGACGTGCGGCCGTTTACGGCAGCAGATGTGGGCCGTGGAACGACGCTGGCGAAGATGTTGCTGTCGACATACCGCAACAGCCGTTTGGTGGTTGTGCGTGCCGATCCCGAAGATGCCGGGTCGCTGGCACAAGCGGCCGTATTTGTGACCCGCACACCTTCGCGAATTGCTGTTGTCGGATTTTGGGGCCACAGCAAGGAGACTTGGTTGCCGTTTTCTCAGGCCGTCGAGCAGGGCGGGAGAGTGCTCTTTATTGTTCCTGGAGGGGATGCTCGCGCTCGTGGCAGCAAATCCAATTTTCCAGCACAGCTCCGACCTGCCAATGTTCTTTCAGCTGCGCCGTTCGATCCTCCGGCCGATCAATATGCTCCGGCGGTTGGCGACGATAACATTGATGCCTGGGTCGTGGCGGCAGGGGCCACCATGTTCGGCGCCGGCCAGACACAAGGACCCCGCGACAGCATCGAGGCCGCCGTGCTCTTGGCCGGTCAAGCCGGGTGTACGCTAGAAGGCACCGAGGTTAGCGCGCTCCCAAACGCTGCAAGTCTGAGAGCGGCTATTTTAACGCAAGCACGAGCGATTGCCGTCAATGGCATCAGCGCGCATGTGCATGACCCTATGTGCTGGTATGGCGGAATTCGGTTCGGTGAGCCGGGCCGTTTTTAGCGCGGCCAGTGTGCTACACTTTGATGCGCAAGTACTTTTGAGGAGTTCCAATGCCTGACGATATCGACAACATGAACCGCAAGGCGCGGCGTGCGGCAGCCAAAACCGATGGCGCCGTCGACACGATGGCGTTTCTTAAGATCGCAGACAAATTCATCGACGTTGCCAACCGCGAAAACCAGAAGACGAAGGCAAGCGAAGTGCACATGGCGTTCCTATTTGCCGCCGCCCGTTATAATGCGCATGTCGCCAAGAATGTTTTCAACGTCGACAACCATGAGCAGTACGTCAAGGAAATGGCTGAGCAGTACATAGAGATGCTTCGCCAGCACCTGGGCGACGACACACTGGAAAAGAAGTCCGTGCAAGCTGAAGACTTTCTTGCGGACGCGAAGCCTGAAGATTTCCTCACAGATGCCAAGCCTGACGGCAACAGCAAAAATTGAGGATATCCGAGCAAGCAACAGGTCAGTGTTTGCGGTTGGAATTCGACTGAACCACTCTATGTGCGTGACGAATTCGGCGGTGTCTCTGGGTCGCTTATTTCTGCGTCGTATTCGGCGAGCATTTCAGCTTCGTCCTGCTTGGCGGCTGCGGCGCATGCTGCACCGGGGCCCGAGCTAGCATCGCCGGTTTCCCGATTGGCGATATTGGCAGCTTCGTCTCCAGCCGCAGCGCTCTCTGTTTTGGCCGCGGCTCTCGCTTCAGCGCGTCTTTCCTGCGCCTCGGCTTCCGCGACCTTCTTGGATTCCTGGCCGAGCGCTTCCCACTCGGCAACTTCGTCATCGTCCAAAAAGCCCCGCCCATACTGGTAGAGGGTCTTCATCGTGCCCTTGGGCAAGCAGACAGCGGCGTCGGTGTAATCCTCGCAGTAGTCGTCAAGGCCGTCCATGTTGGCCAGCACCGGATTCGACACCCACAGTTTACGCAGCGCCTTTTGCCGGGCTTCGGGAGTGACGTCCTTTTCCATGAATTGCTTGTAGTCGGAATCGTAATCGAGCTCTTCGAAATTGAAGTCGGCAAAGTCTTTTTCGGCGACGGGTTCGTCAGCTTCATTTCTATTGCGTGCAGTTTCCTCAGTCGCGGCGGCGTCTTCGCCTAGTGCTTCGCCAGCCGGATCGCCGTCGTGTTCTGTTCCAGCGTCCAGTCCGCGCTTTTTGCGTGACCACCGCTCCAGGAACGATCCCGAATCACGATTCTCTTCTTTCATTTGCTATCCCTGCGGCCGTTATCCATGCCGTGCCCGATATTCGGATTGGGGGTTGATGGGTTTCCATCGATTCGTTCACCCATACGTTCGCGCAACACGACGATCGACTCTTGGCCGAATTTATGATCTTCAGCGCGCAGATGGGGCTGGCGTTTGCGCTTTATGAAAGCCTCTTCCTTGTGATGTTCGTTTATGAAGGCGTGCACGATGTCGACAAGCTGCTCCGGCATCGCGACGCTTTCGACGTTATCGAGGCCGACATCACCGTGGGACTGAGCCTCGAACGGTGAAGCGGTCACGAGATGCACTTCGACTGGCCAATCGTCATCGGAATCGGGATCTTCACGCAACACCACGTAGACGGATGGTTCACCGTTGGCGAGATTCACCTGGTAGGCCGTCGTTTCCTTGCGAAAGAGTTCGAGATTTAGCGTTGCGGCATGATAAAGGACGGACTTGTCATCGCGCCGGAGCTCACGCCAATCCCTAATCTGGGGAGGATCGAGGAATACACTCACCGCCCGCCAGCGATAAGTTTGCCATGGATGAGCAATCTTTTCGCGGGCTACGACGACGCCGACCGGGATTGAGAGGGCGGTGACCATGCCGTTGTTCACTCCTGCTACCAAATGTCGTAGACGTTAGTCTAACTCGAATTGCGACCCTAAGGGAATTCCTGGCGTCATAAAAGGATTTCCTCGATGCAATCTGCACAAATCCGCCCCCGCCAATGGTAGGTAAATCGTACCGGCCAACACACTCTGGAGACTGACGATTTGGTGAGAAAAGCGACCATCCCGACCCGCCTCTTAGTGTGCAATTGCCAGAAAACGATGGAAATCGACGGCAAGAAACTTGGCGCGGCGCTCGATCAGGGTGCACCGGTAGTTGTCCATACTGAATTGTGCCGTGGCGGCCTCGACGCGTTTCGCAAAGCCGCTGTGAGCGGGGAATCGATTCATGTTGCATGCACCCAGGAAGCGCCGTTGTTCCTGGAGGTGGCCGATGGGCTGGAGGCCGAGGGGGCGTTCAACTTTACCAATATCCGTGAGAATGGGGGCTGGTCGCAAGCCGGTGGCAAGGCGCTGGCGAAAATGGCGGCGCTCATCGCCGAAGCTGCGCATCAGCCGCAGATGGTGCCGGCTGTCAGCTTGGAATCCAATGGCGTGTGCCTGATCATTGGAGCCGGACAAGAAGCACTGGAAGCGGCAATGCAGCTCACAGGGCGGCTTTCGCCAATCGCTGTTTTATCCAATCCAGCCGATGCGATCCCGCCTCGCCAGGCAAATTTTCCGATCTTCAAGGGCAAGGTGCGCAGCGCCGAAGGCGTGCTTGGCCGATTCTCGGTGAATGTTGACGGATACACTGCGGCCTCGCCAAGTTCGCGTGGGGAACTGAATTTTGAGTCTGCTGGATCGAAAGAAGTCGTTTCCTGCGATCTGATCCTCGACCTTTCTGGCGGAGCCGCTCTTTTTACAGGGCACGGCAGACGCGATGGATATATCAAGGTTGATGTTGGCGACCCGACAGCGCTTGCTCGGGCCTTGTTCGAGATTACTGACCTTGTCGGTGAATTCGAGAAACCCCGCTATATCTCTTATGACGCTGAAATTTGCGCACATGCCCGTTCGGGGCAGGTGGGCTGCACCAATTGTCTCGACGTGTGTCCGCTTGGCGCTATCCAGCCCGACGGGGACAAAGTCGCAATCGATCCTGCGATCTGTGGCGGGTGTGGAAATTGCGCATCCGTGTGTCCGACCGGTGCAGCCAGCTACGTTTTGCCGTATCGTGGCGATCTCGTTCAACGTATGCAAATCCTCCTGCAAACCTATGCCAACGCTGGCGGCGAACACCCGGTCATCCTGGCTCATGACGAGAAGCACGGTTCTGAGATGATTTCGGCGATGGCGAGGTTCGGTCGCGGACTTCCCGCCAACGTTATCCCGCTTTCGCTCAACTCGGTTTTGATGCTCGGGCATGACGCGATGGCGGCCGCACTGGCACTTGGCGCGGAGCGCATTGCCCTGCTGGCGCCACCTCAGCATCCTGAAGAACTGGCATCGATAGAACAACAAGCAGAACTGGTAAACGCTATTCTTGGTGCCCTCGGTTACGGGGACGCTCGGGTTGACGTGATCGTGGAACGTGACCCCGATGCCATTGAGGCTGCGCTTCACGACGCTGTACCGCTTTCGGCAATGCTGGCGCACGGACTTGTAGCGGCGGGATCGAAGCGTGAAGTGGCACGATCGGTATTCGCGCTTCTGCATGAAGATGCGCATGAGAAACCCGATATTATCGAGCTTCCCAAAGGCGCGCCTTATGGCCGGATCAACGTCAATGTTGATGGCTGCACGCTCTGCCTGTCGTGTGTTGGGGCGTGCCCGGCGAATGCTTTGCGCGACAATCCCGATAAACCGCAGCTGTCGTTTGTCGAGGCAGCGTGCGTTCAGTGCGGTGTTTGTGTTGCGACCTGCCCGGAAGGTGTAATCAGCCTTGAAGCAAGATTCAATTTTAAGTCTGAAGCGCTGGCGCCCGACGTAATCAAGACCGAAGAGCCTTTCCACTGCGTGAGCTGCGGAAAGGCGTTCGGCGCAAAGTCATCGATTGAGGTTATTGTCGAGAAATTGCGCGGGCATTCGATGTTCCAGGACGAGGAACAGCTAAAGCTCATTCAGATGTGCGACAACTGTCGAGTCTCAGCCCTGGCAAATTCCCGAAACGACCCGTTCGCGATGGGCGAGCCACCGAGGGTGCGTACGACCGACGACTATCTTGTCGAAGACAAGGTGGCTGCCGCGAAGAACAAAAAGCGGGACGACTTCCTAGGGTGAATGAAGGTTTTTTTTACAGGCCCTTCATGCGCTTACACGCCCCTCGCTCACCGCAGCCGGAGACCCGCCATCTTTTGAGGACCCGCGAGTGCTGCAGCAGGATCCGGTCAGTTGCGAACGTTTGAATTGACCGTGTAAGCGTTCTGGGAACTCTCTGACAGTACCGAGCTGACACCAAAAGCGGCAGCGGCGGTGATTACCACGAGTGCCACGATGCTGGTCATGAAAGCTTTCATTGTTTCGTTTCCTTATTGTCTTCTGCCGCAGGGGCAGTGTTGCCGTTTCCGGCTGCGGATGTTGTCTTAAGGTATGCGATCAGCGCATCGCGCTCGGATTTGTCGGTCATTTTCTGCAGCGGCATCTTCGATCCGGGTGTGAAATTTTCAGGGCCGAGTTCGAATAGCTTGGCGACTGTCTCTTCACTCCATACGATATCAAGATTTTTCAAAGAGTCCGAATAAGGATAACCTGGTAGAGTTGCTATCCGACGACCAAACAACCCGAAAAGTGACGGGCCGGCGCGGTTCTTCCCATCTTGTTTGAGTGTATGACAGACGCTGCATTTTCGCGCGAAATGCGCCTGTCCCCTTGCGACGGGATCGTCGCTGTCAGCGGTGATCTGGAAGCGGCGGGGGTAAGGGCTCTCGATGTGTTCGAATGGTTCGCGGGGAGTAACAATCCAGCGCGTAACAAAGTCGTCAAGTCCTGCGAGATAAAGCGCAGCACCGCCCGGCGCGAAGGCTAGCCCCCATGCCGGGCCGTAGGGATTCTGGTATTCCTCGATCGGTTGAAAGTCGCCAAGGCGGAATACTTTGACCGAACCATCGCCGCTTCCCGTTGCGATAAGCCCCGGCTGTCGGGTGACGGCAAGCGCGAGAATCGGTCGCTCCGAATCGCCTAGTTCGGCAACTTTTTCACCGCTCGCAATCTCGACGACAGCAGCCGTCCCATTGAGGGCGCCAAAGACGAGTTGATCGCCATCTGGAAGACGCTTCAGGACGTTAATGCCCCAGCCGTGCTTATAGATCGGCCGTACGAACTGACCGGTTTTCGTCTCGAACATGCGGATCTGGCCATCGTAGCTGGCCGAAAATACGTGATTGCCGTCAGCGGAGAATGTAACGGCGTTGACTGGGCCCTGATGCCCAGCGAGCACAGGGCCAGCTGTGCGCTCCTTGAGATTCCATAGTCGGGCGGATCGGTCCCAACTTGCGGTTACGGCCCATGTACCATCGTTTGAAACGGCGATGTCGACAACCTTGGCGGTGTGACCTTCGAAACGGTGTTCGCGCTTTCCGTTATCGAGGTTCCAGATCGTGAGGATGGCGTCGTCGCCTGCGGCCAAAGCGAGGCGCGTTTCTGGTACGAATGCTGTCGCGTTAACGGCACCGTCATGTTCATCGAGGCGAAGCAGTTCCTTGGGATCATCGGCATCGGACAAGTCCCAGACCATCATGGCATAATCGAAGCTGCCTGATAGCGCGAGCTGGCGAGCGTTGTCGGTGGCGACCACCTTCACTGGTCCGCCGTGACCGACGAGATTACCGCGATTGGTGGACCGACTATCGAGTTCGGCCGCTGTCCCAGCGGGCGACCTCCTGGCCGTATCAGCGGCGGCGGGGTCGGCGGCAAATGACGCATGTGGCGACCCAACACCAAACGTCAACAAGCAAGCGACGAACACGCACGCAAGTCGCCGCAAGTCTTCGAGCGACTGTGCACGTACCATTGGCCAACCCATGCCGGCCACCATCGGGCTATTCGGCTGGGGCCGGCCGTGCCGACGCGCCGCTGCCAGAATCCCCTTTGGCCAATTCTTCTTCGACCCACAGGCTATGGTGTTCCTTGGCCCAATTGATATCGACATCGCCGGAGCCCATGGCATCGAAGGCGCCCTCCATACCAATCGACCCGATGTAGATATGGGCGATGATGATGACGGTCAGAACGAGCGCCATGATGCCGTGCCATGTCGTCGCCAACTGCTGTTCCTGGTTTGCCGTGAGTTGAGTTGGCAGGTCGAAGCCAAAGCCATTCAGGATTGCAAATGTTTTAGCGAAGAAGGCAAAATCGTACGGCAGCAACAGCTGTAATCCTGACAGGCAAAGCGACAAACCGCCGAGCATGACGGCCCAGAATATGATCTTTTGTCCGGCATTGAATTTCTTTGCAGCCGGATGGGCGCCGCCGAACATTCCACCGCCCTTAAGGAACCAAACAATATCGCGCGGATGCGGGAAGTTGTACCAGACCCAGGTTACGAAAGTCATGACTAGGCCGACCATGAATGCAAAGGCGACGTAGTTATGTAGCCATTTGCCTGTCAAGGCTATCGAGGCAAACGCTTCCTTGCCGATGATCGGCATCAGGACGTCGCGACCGTAGAGCACGTTGAGGCCGGTTAAAGCGAGGATGATGAACGAGGTTGCGAGCAACCAGTGACCCGTACGTTCGAAATCGCTGAAACGCTCAATGGTGCGCCCGGCCAGGCCATGCTCGACGCGAATGCGTCCGCGCAACAAGAAGAACAATGCCAGCAGCGCGACTATGCCACCAAGGCCGTAAGCACCATACAGGGGCAATGGGCCGTTGCGCATTGCGCGCCAGGTTTCGCCCGATGAGTCGACAAGGACACCAGCTTTCTTATCGGGAATGGAGACAGTGCCTTGAACATTGCGACGGACCTTGTTCCACATCTCGATATCGTAGTTGCCGCCCTTGTCGGCTGCGATCTGAGGAGGTCCACTTGAGGTCGAGGCGCCTTCAGGAGGACGAACGTTCTGCGCATCGGCCGTACCAGCGAACCCGGTGAGCGCTACAAATGCCGTCAGCGCCGCGAACAAAACGCTCTTAAGGACCGTTCTCATTGCCATCGTGTCCTGAGACCTCTTCATCTCGCTCTCCCTGTCCGCCAGCGGCGGAAATTCAACTCTTATTCTTATTCGGTTGCTAGCAGGCGCCGCTGCCGAGCAGGATGCCTAGCGTCGGCCCTGATAACTGGAGCGCTGACGCAACTCTTTCACTTGCTCGTCGGTGAGTTTCTCATCTTTTTTGCCGGAGTAAACCCCCGGCTCGTGAGACAGCGGACGGCCTTGCTCACCTTCACGGCAAGCCGCTAGGCCAATCGCTACGGTGAGGATTAGACCAACCTTCAGTGCGGTTGCCTGCTTCATGGTTGCTTGTACTCCAGCCCCTGTAACTCGCCTTATCAGTCAACACCCGGCGGTCCGTGTTGAACCTATCAGTCAACACTTGGCAAGCCAGTGTTGAACGTGAGGGCAATGTTCCGCAATCAATTGTCGAACGCGGAGTAAATTTGCCCTGACATCTGTCTTCGTGCGCTCGTGCCCCTGAACGCACGAACAGGGCGGCGTTCGCCGCCCTGCCAATTGCTATTACGTCAACACCCTGGCGACCAAGCCTGTTTCTTGGTCCCACTCGGCAAGGCTGATGTTCCAACGCCAACACTTGGAACCCAAGTGACTCGGCTGGAAAACCAGACGGCTCGACTGTTTGCGTTCTGTATTCGCAGACGATGCTCCACTTGTTACCGGAGACCAACGCCTGTTCCAGAACACTAGCCTGCCTGACCAGGATAGGCTTTACCCCATCCCCAGGCGCCGCTGCCGAAGCCACGGGCGACGACACGCTCGCGGTAGATGTCAGAGACCATGTCTCCGTCACCGCCGAGCAGTGCCTTCGTCGAGCACATTTCTGCGCACAGCGGCAGCTTGCCTTCAGCAAGACGGTTGCGGCCATACTTTGAATGCTCGGCATCCGAGTTGGTTTCTTCGGGCCCGCCGGCGCAGAAGGTACACTTGTCCATTTTGCCGCGGCTACCGAAGTTGGATGCCTGCGGGTACTGCGGTGCGCCGAATGGGCAGGCGTAGAAGCAGTAACCGCAACCGATGCACAGGTCCTTGTTGTGCAAGACCACGCCCTGCTCGGTCTGGTAGAAGCAGTCGACCGGGCAGACGGCCATGCATGGTGCATCAGAGCAGTGCATGCAGGCCACCGAGATGGAACGTTCACCCGGTGAACCGTCGTTGATGGTGACGACGCGCCGGCGGTTTACACCCCACGGCACCTCGTTCTCGTTTTTACAGGCAGTTACGCAGGCATTGCATTCGATGCAGCGCTCGGCGTCACAGAGAAATTTCATGCGTGCCATTGGATCAGGCCCTCCAGATCTTACAGAGCGATACTTTCGATTCCTGCATTTGGGTGACGGCATCATAGCCGTAGGTCATCGCCGTGTTGGCGGCTTCACCTAAGACATAGGGATCGGAACCCTCCGGGTACTTAGACCGAAGATCCTTGCCCTGGAACATGCCGCCGAAGTGGAATGGCATGAACGCCACGCCGGTGCCGACACGCTCGGTGATCATTGCCATCACCTTGACTTTGCCTTTCTCGGCACCTTCGACCCAGACTGTCTCGCCTTCCTTGATGCCGAGATTGTTGGCATCGCGCGGGTTGATCTCCACGAACATGTTTTGCTGGAGTTCGGCGAGCCAAGGGTTGGAACGGGTCTCGTCACCGCCACCTTCATACTCAACCAGTCGCCCGGAGGTGAGAATGATCGGGTACGTCTCGGAGACCTTCTCCTCGATCCCCTTCTTCTGGATCGTTTCAAAAAGCACCGGCAAGCGATGCAGTCGGCGGTCGGTGAAGGTCGGATACTTGCCGGCCAACTCCGGTTCCGAAGTGTAGAGCGGTTCGCGGTGCAACGGCACCGGATCCGGGAACGTCCACACGACGGCGCGCGCCTTGGCGTTACCGAACGGCGCGAGGCCGTGCTTGATGGCAACGCGTTGCAGTCCGCCAGACAGGTCGACCTTCCAGTTGACCTTGCCCATTTTCTCGGGATCGTTGCTGCCGGCGACTTTCTCGATGGCAGCAGACTCGTCGGCTGTCAGGTCACCAGCCCAGCCAAGCTTGTCGAGCATGGCGTAGGTGATTTCCGGATAACCGTCCTTGATTTCCGAACCGACGGGATAGGATTCAACAGCCAAGAGGTTGTCCGCATCCGCGTCACCCTTGGCATATTTCTCCGGTGCCGTGACGCCAAAGCGAGCACGGAAGCAGAGACCGCCTTCGGCGACCGGCTTCGAGGTATCGTAAAGGTTCGGCGTACCGGGGTGGTTCATCTCCGCCGTTCCCCACGATGGCCAAGGCAGACCATAGTAGTCGCCATCGCACGGACCGCCGTTGGCTTTCAAGGTGACCTTATCGAAGGTTGCCTGGTTGGCCATGTGCTTCTTCAAGCGCTCAGGGCTCTGGCCGGTGTAGCCGATGGTCCACATACCCCTGTTGAATTCAAGGGTGATGTCCTCGACGACAGGCTCG
The DNA here is from genome assembly GCA_021775655.1 of Filomicrobium sp. Lineage (GTDB taxonomy): Bacteria > Pseudomonadota > Alphaproteobacteria > Rhizobiales > Hyphomicrobiaceae > Filomicrobium. Next base: position 17,594 of record JAJFHK010000185.1, read on the forward strand.
GTGCCCTTTACCTCGATGTTCTTGAACATCTCCGCTTCAAAGCCGAACTTCCTTGCGAAGAGATACATGATCTCGTGGTCGACTTTGGAATCAAACAGAGGCTCAAAGACCTTTTCACGCCACTGCAGCGAGCGGTTCGAAGCTGTCACAGAACCAGACGTTTCAAACTGCGTCGTGGCAGGCAGCAGGTAAACACCATCGGTGCGGTCATGC